>JADFIY010000137.1 GCA_022566415.1 Acidobacteriota bacterium | reverse complement strand
GATGTTGCCAAAGACACAGGTGTCTCTCCGCGAAGCGGTACAACGCGTCGATGAATTGTTGCACAAGGCGGTCGCGTTACGATTGCGATCGGATGTGCCGGTGGGCTGCTTTCTGTCGGGCGGAATCGACAGCGGTATCGTCACAGCCATCGCGTCCGGGCTCGTCCCGGAACGATTGACCACGATTACTGTCGGCTTCGAAGACGGTGCGTTTGACGAGCGCGAACTCGCGCAGCGCGTCGCCCGGCGATACGGCACCGATCACCATGAACTGCTCT
This sequence comes from Acidobacteriota bacterium, assembly GCA_022566415.1. Taxonomy (GTDB): domain Bacteria; phylum Actinomycetota; class Acidimicrobiia; order Spongiisociales; family UBA5794; genus JACZST01. The sequence continues at coordinate 6,705 of JADFIY010000137.1, read as the reverse complement.
TGCGGCCGGATGTCGTCTCCGATTTGCCGAAGATCGTCAGCGCCTTTGACCAACCGTTCGGAGACTCGTCGGCCATCCCGACCTACTACGTTGCCCAGGCCGCTCGACAACTCGTCAAGGTCGTCTTGACCGGTGACGGTGGGGACGATCACCGCCTCGGGGGCGGTGGTATCCGCCGATATCGCCGGCTGTGGTTGCTTCACCGGCTTGCGATCTGGAACGTCGACCCCTGTCAGATTCTCGTAGAACAGAAACTCATCGCACGCCGCCGGCAGCAGCGCAGAGGTCGACGCCTTCAACCCGATGCCGATGACGAATCGGTTGAGTTCGCGCAGCTTGTGCACCAGCGGAGTGAAGTCGGAATCACCCGTGCATACCGCAAACGCGGTGACGTACTCACGTTCGAAGGCGAGCTCGACGGCATCGACAGCCATTTTGATGTCGGCGGCGTTCTTGCGCACGACGCCCTTGCGTTGCGGGATCTCGATCAGCTCCACCTGGTTGGCCGTCAGCATGTGGCGGTCCTTGTCGAAATGCGTCCAGTCGGCGTACGCCCGCCGCACCACCACCCGGCCCCGCTCGGCAAGGGCATCGGCGATCGGCTTGAACTGGAACTCGATGCCGAGATCCTCGCGGGCACCGATGGCGAGGTTCTCGTAGTCGATGAATGCGGCGATGCGTTCGTCTGCCATCTGTGCAGCGTATCAGGCGCCACAGTGGCGAAGTGTCACCCGGTTTCGCCAAGAAAGCCGATGAGCAGCTCGTTGACCCTGTCGGGCTGCTCCTGCTGGGTCCAGTGACCACAGTTCTCGATGTGAGCAATCCGCAGGTCGGGCACCCAGCGGTCCATTCCCTCAGCGAGGCTCGCCGGAAGGACCGGGTCGTACTCCGTGGTAACCATCAGCGTCGGTTGGCTCACCGCAGCGTCCTTGAGGTGTGCAGTGGCTTCGATGTTGGCGTCGATGTTGCGATAGTAGTTGACCGGTCCGGTGATGCCGCCTGCGGTGAAGGCGTCCACGTAGAAGGCGAAATCATCCTCCGTCTGGAACTCGGTGTTAGCGGTGACGCCCTGGTAGGACCGCTTCAACCATCGCGCAGGATCGGCAGCAAAGGACTTCTCCACCCGGCCCGGTTCCTGGAAGTACAGGACGTAGCCGAAGCGATCGACGAGGTGTTCCTTGATGTATTCAATCGAGGGGAATCCGGTGCACCAGCCGCGGTACGGAACGTTGAGGCTGACCACCGTGGACACCCGCTCCGGGAACATCACTGCGGCGCTCCACACCACGATGCTGCCCCAGTCGTGGCCGACGAGCGCGGCCGAATCGATTTCCTCGGCATCGAGCAGCCCGATCAGGTCATCGACGAGGGCAGTGATGGCGTAAGCCTCGATCGGCTCGGGTTTGGATGATTCCCCGTAGCCGCGCTGGTCGTAAGCGATGGCACGCAGCCCGGCGTTGGCGAGGGCAGGGAGTTGGTGGCGCCACGAGTAAGCGAGCTCGGGAAAACCGTGAACCAACACGACCGGCGCCCCTTCTCCTGCTTCGGTGACGGCGAGTTGGATTCCGTTGGCGTCGACGAGTCGCGGCTGGGGCACGGCGCAAGGGTAGGCGGACCAGACAACCGCTGGCTCAAGATGGGAATCACGGCGCCCGCTTTTTCGTTTGTCCCCTCAGTGGCCCGAGTGACCAAGGCGAAAGCCAAAGATCAGCGGCGTCGTGAGCGCGAACAGGAAGCCCAGCGCAAGGTTCGCCGCGGCATGGTACGCAATGTCGCCATCGCAGCGTCGGTGGTCGGTGTACTGGTGGTGGCGCTCGTCCTTCTGTGGCCGGATCCCGAAGTAGGCGACACGACGGCAGAGGGGTGGGATTTGCCACAGCTCGACGGCGACGGCAGGGTGGCCATCGCTGACTTCCGAGGGAAGCCGACGGTCGCCGCCTTCTTCGCCTCATGGTGTGAGGTGTGCGAAGACGAGATCCCTGAGTACCTCGCCGTTTCTCAACAGGTAGGAGATGAGGTGCAGTTCGTCGGCATCAATACCCAGGACAGCGGCAGGGGCCTTGCCGATGCCGAAAAGTGGGGTATCGCCGGGGTGTGGCCGCTGGCCAAGGACATCGGAGGTTCCACAGGGAGCGGCCTCAGTACCGGCACGTTCGGGATGCGGGGTTCACCCATGACCGCCTTCTATGACGCCGAGGGCAAGGTTGTCCACGTCCAGCTAGGAGGGTTGTCCGGAGCACAGCTGGCCGATGTCATCGAGCAACTCTTCGGAGTGTCGGCGTAGAGGCGGCCACCGGCGACCAGCAGCCGTGATGCGGGAACCGGCGTCAGGCCAACGCGTAACCTGCGACTCGCGACTTCTCAGCCCTCCGCCCAGGAGACGAACTCGAAGGTCTTCTTCTTCCCGGTGTGGTCCTTCACCGTCACCAAGAAGGTCTCACCGTACGGAGCGGACGCAAAGATCACCTTCTTCTCCCAATTGCCCTCAGCGTCGGCGTTCACCGAGCCCGAGCCGTGCTCCGAGGTAATCGTCACCTTGGTTCCGGGGTCTGCCGTGCCGTAATACACGTCATACGGCGGGTTCAGCTCGCACGATCCATAGGTGGCGAGCGCGGTGAACTCGACCCCCTCTTCGGGCGGTGGTGGCTCTTCTTCTGGCGGCTCTGTCGGGTCGAGGTGCACGGTGATACGCGCCGAGGTCTCGTTTCCTGCCTGATCGGTGGCAACGAACGAAGCGCCATTGGCACCCACAGAAAGCACGAGCTGGATCGACCATTGGCCTTCCTCGCTCACCGTGGCCTCCCATTTGCCCCCGGCTATCACCGTCGCCCCTGGTTCGGTGGAACCGGAGAAGGTCACGACCTTCTCCTCGAAATGGGCACCATCCTCCGGTGACGTGATCGTCAAAGACGGCGCCGTGGTGTCCAACGTCGTCGTTGGCGCCTCGGTCGTCGACGAGACTTCGGTGGTGGGCGGGGCCTCCGTCGCCGGGGCGACCTCCGGGGTCACCACTGGATCCGGTGATGGAGCTTCGGTCGTTTCCGTCACCGGAGCCGTCGTCACCACGATCGGCTCCGGTGTCGTAGTAGCGACGTCGGGTTCCGGCGACGGAGTGAATATCGCGGTCACTACCAGCGTGGCGGCTACGGCGGACCCCGCCAGAGCCCAGCCGGCGCCCGTCCACATGGCGTGGCGGCGCTGGGCGACGGCGAAGCCGGCAAAACCGGCAGCCGAAGCCTGGTCGGCGATGCTGCGCTCGATGGCATCTACGGCAAGGCGGGCGCGGTCGTCGAGCATGGTCATGATGCTGCCTCCCTATCCAGGCCGAGTCGAGAAGCCAGCCCCGCCCTTCCCTTGTGAAGGTGAACTTTGATGGTGTTCGGGCTGCATTCGAGGATCTCGGCGATCTCGGCGACGGGGCGATCCTCGAGGTAGTGGAGAGCGATGGTCTGGGCTTGACGCCTGGGGAGCGCTCGCACTGCCTCCCAGAACTCGTCGGCTTCGGCGGGAAGCTCTGGCAGAACGTGTTCGTCCCGGTTCATCCGCGCCAGCGCCTTGGCCTCGCTGACGCTCCTGCGGAAGCGAGACACCGAGAGGTTGGCGACCACCCGTCGTACCCATGCCTCGGGTTTGTCATATTGCGAGATCTTCCCCCAATTTCGGTGGGCGGCCACGAAAGCGTCCTGGGCCAGGTCTTCTGCCGCAGACCGGCTCCCGGAGAGGGCGTAGGCGAGGCCCACGACCGCTCGGAACTCCCGTTCGTAGAACTTCTCGAAAGAGACCACAGCGTGAACCGGCACCGGTTCCTTTCCTGCGCTCGGGTCCCTGCTGGCCGACCGGGATCTTGGCTGTGCTGTCATGACTTGTTGCCTGTTACACGCCCGAAGCGGCGATGAGGTTTACCCCAACTGGAATACTCCACAAATCGATTATCGACAGGACGGCAACGATCCATGAAATCTTCTCGTTGAGTACCAGGAAACGAAACCGCCCCGCACGGAAGGGGGGACGCCGTGCGGGACGGTCGTGCCGGATGAGCGGCTCGCTACCGCACATCCCACCTCCGCCGGGCCGGGGGTCTCCGTAGGAAGGGACGGAGCAGCGTCCCTGGTCCGGCGAATAACTCGGACCAGGGAAGGGTATCTCCGAAGCCCGCCAGCGACACCGACGCGATGTCGGAATCTGGGCCAGCTTCTACCACTCATGAGCAAACGTTGACGCGTGTGGGGCGTTCAGTGCCGCTGGTGGAAGTGTTCAATCGTGCTGTCGCAATGTTCAGTGAGGCTGAGCAGCGGCCTACGTGGTCACCTACTCGCTGCCGATCCTGACCAGAACCGCAGAGCCTTTGGCGGTCACCTGATCGTCGACCCATAACTCTGTCTCGACGATCACCTTGCGGTCCTTGATCTCTGTGGCGCGCCCGACGAGGCGCATCGGGGCCAGCGGTGTCGGTACCAGATAGTCCACCTCGAGGTGGGCGGTGACGAACCGCGGTGCCGGGTCGCTCCCAATCGTGCCGCCCTCAGCGTGCATTGCGAAGATCGCCGCCGAGCCGGTTGAGTGACAGTCGATGATCGACGCGATCAAGCCACCGTAGGTCGAGTCGATATAGGCAGTATGGAACGGCTCGGGAACGAACTCGGTGAGCGTGGTCTCCCCATCGGGTCGCGTCTTGATCTGATACCCAACATCGTTGAGCCGTCCGCATCCATAGCAGTGAGCTGCCGGCTCGTCGTACATGTCCTGAATGGCGATCGATTCGGTCATCGGCGCATGATGCCAGACAACGGCACCGTCACGCACTCCCGCATCGGTCGCCTAGGTGTGCACCTAGGGTCGGTTGTGTGTTGCGGTTCCTGATCGTCGCCACCGCCCTGGCACTGCTTGTTGTTGCGTGCGCCCCCGCAGAATCGAACGAGCCGGCATCGGACTCGACCACGCCACCCCCGGCTGTGAACATCACACCCTCAACCACTACCACCCAACCCACGGCGCCATCCGAACCCACCTCAACCACACTCCCACGAGAGACGTTCACCACCCAGACCCTTCTCGGTCCGATGACCTGGCAGCTACACGATCTCGACTACCTGGTAACCCACGTCGACAGCTTCGAAGGTGGCTATGTCGCACTCCTCTACGAGTCTCTATCGCACAGGCCCGAATATCGCGGTGTCGCCGAACCTGGCATCGTGGCGACGTCACCCGATGGGGTGGTATGGAGCCCGCTTTCCGAACAGCCGGGCGAGACCGGGGCATTCACCCCGCAGGTCCTCGCCGTCGACGGCACAGGCCTCGTCGTGTTCGGCCGGGGGTTCGGGGAGAGTCACGTGCCGAGGACCGACGAGCTGTTTGCGTTTGTCTGGGACGGCCTCGAGTGGTCATCAACCCCGGTGGAAACGCCGGCCGGGGACTTCAGCCGGGGCGGTGAGCTCGACATCGGGTTCGTCGACGACGGGGAATCGGTGCTGCTCAGGCGACGAAGCGGAACGTGGTACCAATCCGGTACGGGTTTTGAATTCCGGCCCGGCGTCATCGACGCCTGGCCCACCCCGTGGTACCGCTTCGACAACGTCGAGGTCTTCCCGGCTAGGTCGGGAGTAACGGCACCAGACACCAACATCGTCAGCATGACCGAACACGAGGGTCGGTACGTTGCGGTGGCGATGGTCGGGCGGGGCGGAAAGGCATGGACTTCTACCGATGGGAGGGACTGGGTGTCGATCGAACCGATCTCAGCCCCTTGGAACTCGATGGGACAAGACCTGGTCGTCTCTCCGGAGGTGATCGATGCCGGGGGGCTCGGCTGGCTGGCCGTGGGATCATGGAGCGCCATTGGTGCGATCTGGATCTCCGCCGACGGAGTCATCTGGGAACATCTCGCCGGCGTCCCGGGGCCCTCACCCTGGGACGTGATGGTCCCGTGGCCCCCCGCCACCGTCGTCGACGACGAGCGAATCCTGATCTATGGCCGGGCTCATGATGCGACTCTGCCTGCGGCGCCGTCCATGGTGTGGGTGGGCACGATCGAGGGGTAGGGCTACCCGGCGGCCTCTTCCAGTAGGCCCTCGTACAGGTTGACGATACCGGCGAACCCGTACTTGTCGGCGCGGGCCCGAAAGTCGGTGTCGAGGCGATCCCGATCCGCCTCCGGTCCATGGAGAGCCAGGGCAGCAGCGAGGAAGGCCGCCGGCAATGCCAAGACCTGATCATCCATCTGAGACATCAGCGCCTCGACGCGCCTCGCCGTTGCCGGGGATGGATCATCCAACAAGCGGGACACCGCCTCCACGACATTCGCCTGTGTCCGGGCCATCACACCCGCCTCGCGGTACAGATCGAGCACCTCGGCCAACCAATCACGATTGCCGGTCAGGGAGGCGGCAACGAAAGCCTCGTTGAGCGTGTAGGCGACGGGGCGGCTGGAACGGCGGGCGACGGCGAGCGATCCATCGAAAGCGTTGGCAAATTGCGCCTCCATGAGGGAGCGAGCGTTCGTGAACACGTCCAGATCGATGCCGACCTGGATGTCCTCGGTTTGCTCGAGCGCCACCTTCGCCTCTTCGAAGAGAGCTCGTCCGAGGGCGAGATCACCACGCAAATCGGCCCCTCTGCCTCGGTGCCCGACACTCTGACCCACGGTATCAAGGGGGGCGCCCTCGAAGATGGGGTCGGTAGCCAGGGTTTCGCCGGCATCGAGATCAC
>JADFIY010000136.1 GCA_022566415.1 Acidobacteriota bacterium | reverse complement strand
GTACGGAGGGCAAAACCGGACCTTCGTGGCGCCGCTGGATGGCGGCCAGGAGAACCCGCCGGTCGACACCAATGCCACCGGGGTTGCCAAATTCAAACTCAGTAAGGACGGCTCGTCCCTCGGGTTCAAGCTGATCGTGGCCAACATCGAAGATGTGGTCGCTTCCCACATTCACTGTGGGGTCGTGGGGGTCAATGGACCGGTGGGCGTGACGCTCTTCAGCGGTGGTCCGACCTCAGCCAACGGTACGTTGGCTGAAGGGACCTTAACCGCCCCCAACGCTGGGAACGGTTGTGGCTGGGCCGATTTGGATGCGGTGGTTGCTGCGATGGAGAGCGGCGGCGCCTACGTTAACGTGCACACCTTCCCCGCCAACCCCGGGGGCGAGATCCGAGGCCAGATCAAGTAGCGGCAGTCTCTCGTTGACTGCGTAGCGGCGGGTCTGGGTCGGAAAAGGAGGTCGAGGAATGAAGCGGATCACGGTTGCCTTGCTGGTGACTGTGCTCGTTGGGGCGGCAGGGGTGGTCTCGTATGGGACCGCTTTCGCCCACCCCCCCGACAATCCCTTCGACGACACGATCTTCGCTCCGATCCGACCCGGTGGCTTCAAGATCGACCTCGAAGCGGTGGCATCAGGGTTGACGGCGCCGCTCAAGGCAACCGTGGCGCCGGGCCAGCCCGGCCGCTTGTTTGTTGTCGACCAGCCGGGGATTCTGTGGGCGATCGAGCTGGCCGCTGGCGTCAAGACGGTGTTTCTCGACGTGAGCGACCGGCTGGTCACCCTGGGGGTTCTCGGTCCGGGCACCTTCGACGAACGCGGTTTCCTGGGCGTGGCCTTCCACCCCGACTATGCGACGAACGGTCTCCTCTATACCTACACTTCCGAGCCGAACGCCGGGTCTCCTACCTTCCCGACCACTCTGCCTCCTGAGGCTTCCTCCGACCACCAGAACGTGGTCGCCGAGTGGCGGGTCCCCGATCCCGCCGCCCCCACCTCGGTGGTCGATCCCACCAGCCGCCGGGAGCTGCTCCGCGTCGACTGGCCGCAGTTCAACCACGACGGCGGGGACCTCGGCTTCGGGCCCGATGGGATGCTCTACATCTCGATGGGCGACGGCGGCGGGGCCGACGACCGGGACGGCCAGCTCTTCATCGGAGGACCCATCGTCGGTCACGGGTTGGACGGCAACGCCCAGAAGCTCACCACTCCGCTGGGCAAGATCCTCCGCGTCGACGTGGACGGTTCCAGCTCGGCCAACGGCCAGTACGGCATTCCCACCGACAATCCCTTCGTGGGCGCTTCCGACGTAATCGAGGAGATCTTTGCCTTTGGCTTCCGGAACCCCTACCGGTTCTCCTTCGACACGGCTACCGGTGACCTGTTGGTCGGCGACGTGGGTCAGAACGATATCGAAGAGGTCGACCTGGTCGTTTCTGGGGGTAACTACGGGTGGAACCGGAAGGAAGGGACCCTGTTCTTCGATCCCAACGGCGACGACCCCGGCTTCGCCACCACAGTCGATCCCGGCGACCTACCCTCCGGTCTGATCGACCCCATCGCCCAGTACGACACCCACGGCGAGGGCCATTCGGTCATCGGGGGGTTCGTCTACCGAGGGAGCAGGATTCCCCAGCTCAGCGGCCGCTACGTCTTCGGAGAGTTCTCCCGGCTCTTCAACTTCCCCTTCGGTCGCCACAACTTCGGACGGCTCCTCTATCTGCAGCGGGAGCCATCCAGGGACGGTCTGCGTCGGATCCACGAGTTCAAGGGGCTTGTAGAAGCCATAGAACAGCTCGGCCTAGCCGACGAGGACGCCGAGCCCGGCCCCTTCCCGCAGACGTTGGCGGTGCTCGGTATCGGTCAGGACGCCAGCGGCGAGCTTTACATGCTGGGCAATATCAACGGGGTCCCCTTCGGCACAGACGGCGTCGTCCTGAGGATCACACCTGTCAGCGAGAAATGAAGTGAGCGTGTGCCGCGTCTCTGCGGCTTATGGGGGCCGGCAGTCTCGTCATCACGCTAGCTGCTAACGGGGGCGGCGAATAAGCACGAATAAGCAGTGGTGGGGAATCCGCGCGCGATCCGGTCCGGACGTTGATAGCCCGAGCCACGGCGCCGAGGTGGGGATCTGCTCGTCTGGGGCGTGAAGCACCGGACCCGGCCCTGGCCCGTTGTCTGTCCCCGGTTGCCTAGAAGCCCCCAGCTACGCCGAGGCCAGGTTTGGCTTCGATCCAGGGGGCTGAACTGCTCAGCAAAGCCGCCCATAACCACCGTGCCCACGAGCACAGCGACCCATCGGACCCGCCCAGATCCGGCATTCTGCGCTCCCGCATACCAGTACTTCCGCGAGCACCGGAGAGCGGCGGCCTCCCGTCGTGTGGCCACATCGCTGACACCACTGCCGAACTCGTGAAACCACCGGCTCGACGTGATTATCGGTCGAGGGTCAGCTCGCGGTCGCCATTCTGAGTTCGGTCGACGGTGCGCTCGGACTCTCGCGTTCGTGCTCGGCGTTGGGCGATGACACGGCGGATGTGCTGTTCGAGGGCGGCAAGTTCATCGTCGCGGTCTGATCCGCCCAGTCCAAGCCCATGGTGTAGTTCGATGAGTCTGCTCAGGTCGGCAGGGTCGAGCGCTTCTGGTTCGGTCGCACCAACCCAGAGGCGTGCTCGGTGGTGGTGAGGTTCGAGTTGATCACGCCGGGCGACGGCGGGCTGGTCGATCCAATCCCGGGTGACGGCCTGGGTGAGCATGTCGACGGCCGTCTGGTTGTCTTCGACAACGACGTAGGCGTGGTTGCTGTCGCGTCCTCGGGTCAACGGGGTGTAGACACCACGGCTGTCGGTAGGTGTGTCGAGGAGGAGGAGAGCGGTGTCGACGGTGCGGCCCTGGGTGGCGTGGCTGGTCTGGGCGTAACCGAGTTCGAGATCCTCGGCCACGTACTTGGCTGGGAGCCGAATCGTGCCGGTGCGCCCGGTCACCGTGACGCTGTTATCGGAGTGGATCGTTTCGATGGTTCAGTGGTCGCGGTTTTTGACCATCAGTCCCCGGTCGGTACGGAGGACACGGTCGTTGCGCCGGGTGACCACCTCATCCCCCACCAGCATCTCTTCATCGCCGGCTCGCAGGCGGGATGCGTTGGGGTCGAGTTCGCCCATCGTGATCCGGGTGTGTTGGGCGAGCCGGTTGAGCCGGTCCACAGTGCTGGTGTTGTTCGCCATCAGCGCCACTGTCTCGCCCCGGCGACGGGCCTTATGCCAGGCGTTGATGACGTCGGCTTCCATCTGTTCGGGGGTGCCGCCGTGGAGACGTCCACGCCGCTCGTATTCGGTGAGGACGCCGGGGTCGCCGTCTCGGAGGCGGAGGCTGGCGGTGCGTTCCCAGTGGTGGCGGAAGCGGTGGACCTGGTCGAGTTCGACAGCCCCATAGGTGTCGACGAGGTGGGCGAACATGCCGCCCCGTCCCACCGCCGAGAACTGGCGGGTATCTCCTACAAGGACGATCCGCCAGCGGTGCATGTCGGCAAGCCGGGCCAGCTCCGCCAACTTGGCGGTGGCGGCAGTTCCGGCTTCGTCAACCAGCACTGTGGTCCCGGCAGCAAGGTCGTAGACGGGGTGGGGTGGCCGATGGGAGTGGCGGTGTTCGGAGAGCAGCTTGTCCAATGTGTCGGCGGCCATACCGGTCTCGGCTGCCAGCACTTCGGCTGCCGCGGCGGTGGGCGCCACTCCAAACACGTGGCGACGGGCTGCTTGGAGGTGGGCCACGGCGGGTGCGAGGGCAGTGGTCTTGCCAGCCCCGGCGGGACCGACGATCAGCTCCAACCCCTGGTGCCGGTGACCGCAGCCACCGCCTCCGCCTGCGTCACGGTGAACTCTTCGCCGTAGCCCACGGCTGGTATCCGGGTATGGGTCGCATCGCGACTCTGGCGGCGGTGGGCCTATACGATGAGCTGTTCCTTCTCGTTGAGGATGGCTTGGGTGGTAAGCGCCCGCTCCACGGCACCCGATCCGCGGTCGAGACCACGCCCTCTGCGTCAGGCTCGGGTTCTTAAACGTCGATCAGGGCACCCACAAAAGCAGCGTCGACCAGCATTCGTCGCAGAGCGCGCACCATCACGTCGCTACGACGCTACCGCCCAAGCGACCGGTTCCCGATGGGCTGAGCAAACTTCGCTCACCACGCCCACGGCAAGTCCGAGCCCCGGTCGACCAACCGAGAACTTACGCACCCCCAAACGCTGCCCAGACGGAGCGAATCCCTAGCGGTACAAGACCGCCATAAGACAGCTCTCGCGTCCGGGCGAGTGCTCGGCTGAACGCGGCGCTGGTCACCGACCCGGCATGCAGCTCCTGCCGAAGCTCTGGCGGCACATAATGCGCGGCTCGGTGCAGCGCCCACGTCCCATTTGACAGCACTGGAACCAGCATTCTGCGCCCCCAAGCAAGACGTTCCGCGCCACGTGTGGGCCGCCGCGGAAGCCTGCGTCTCTGCTTTACAACGCTGGCCAGCACCCTCGCTGGGAGCCAAGCGCCCTGGACTGCTGCGATCAGCTGTGGACGCACATAGACATGGAAGCCTTCCGTTCCAGGCTGTGTGGACGGCTGTGGACGGCCATGGACGCCGCTTGGAGATCTACGGATCAGAAGGTTGTGGGTTCAAGTCCTGCCGGGCGCGCTGCTGATACCCTTGCACGGGAGGCTGTCGCACGAACCCTTAACCGCTACGTTGCGTGGCCAAGTCAAGATCTTTTACCTGGGACTTGTCACCGTTGGTGGCCGCTCGGGCGGGCCAATCTCCATTCATGCGACAGCCTCCACCGCAAGGACTTTCACGGATGTGCTTTTCGTCGATGCCACCTCGCAGGGCAACCTTTGGGAGCCATTCTCCCGATCGGACTACACCTCTCAGTAGATCACCGAGGCACCTCACTCGCACAATATGCCTGATTGATGATGTGGTGCTGCGGGGTTGTCGCCCGATTTGGTGATCGAGGGCGGGTATAGGTGTGTCCGTCGTGCAGCGATCGTTCGGCCGTAACGGCTTATCGTTGCGGGATGGATGTCGAAGAGTTGCTGGCGGAGCAGATTGCCTACTATCGCGCCCGTGCGCCGGAATACGACGACTGGTGGGAGCGTCGTGATCGGTACTACCAAGGCCCCGAGTTCTTTGAGTGGTGGCGCGCCGAGATCGACAGCGTCGCTCGCTGGTTTAAAGGTTTGGCACCGCTCGGTGCCGTGCTTGAGATAGCGGCCGGGACGGGCAACATTACAAGGTTGCTTGCTCCCCACGCCGACTCCGTGCTTGCTCTTGACTCGTCGACAGAGACCCTCGAGATCAACGCTGTCAAGACTGCCGGGATGTCTGTGGAGTACGTGGCCGCCGATATCTTCGCGTGGGAGTCAGACCGACGATTCGACACGGTCGCGTTCGGGTTCTGGCTGTCGCACGTCCCCGAGGCACGCTTCGAGCAGTATTGGGGGAAGGTGGCGCGATGGTTGGTCCCTGGAGGTCGGGCTGTGTTCGTCGATAACCGCCCGCCGGATGGTGACTGGTTCGAACGTCGCACAGGTAACACGGACGCGGTGTACGACTCCTCGCGTGGGACCTCACAACGAACGCTCCGCGACGGCCACAGCTTCGACATCGTCAAGGTCTTCTGGGAACCGGATGTGCTGGAACATCGCCTTCGGACCCTTGGATGGCAAGCCCAGGTAGGCCGTACGTCAGGAGCGTTCATCCACGGGGTGGCCACACTCGGACACTCCATTTCCGAGTAGCCGCGGCGTCAAGCGCACTCCGAGGTGCCGTTCACGAGCACCTGGCACAAGGTGCGTTCTGCCCTCATAATTGATGTTCTGGGTGCCCGCGGGTGTTGTTGACGGCTCAACCGGTCCGTCAGGGATCGGAGGGGACCCTCACGCGAGAGGAGGCGGCCCCGAAGGCCGCCTCCTCGTTGTCGTGTCCGCTGACCGGGTTACGGCTTGTCAGGTACGTGCTTGTAGATCTTCAGACCAGTGTCACGATCGCTGGTGAAGATCAAATCGCCCTGTACATAGACGCCCCAGTAGCTTTCTCCGGGGTTGACGGCCTGGGCGACGACCTTGGGGTCAGTCGGGGTCGAGAAGTCGACCACCACCAGTCCGTCGTTGTACCACGAGATGTAGGCGGTTGAACCGCGCACCATCACATTGTGTGACCCGAACGGATTGGGCGCCGCTGGGTCGAAGGTCGACGGCAGAATCACGTCGGACAGCAGCTTGATCGCTCGTGTCCCAGATGCGGACGAAGCCCCAGCCGTTGAACGCACCGGGGGCCATGGTCGCATCGACATCGACATCGACATCGTTCTCGCGCAGGTCAGCCAGCTCGTTCCCGCGGCTACCCCTGATGAACATGCCGGGGATGCCAACGATAGGGATGCCACCCATCGTGATCACGTCTTCACGAGCGTCGTTGAAGACGATGACCCCGATCGCACCCTCGCTCTCGGCCACTGCGATCTTCTCGTCGAATCGGCAGGCACCGCGCTGGATGAGTGCGATCTTGTCGACAACCGACTCGCCGTACGGAATCGCCGGGCCGGACGTGGTCGGGAAGTTCGGGTCGGCCGCGCAGCCAAACCCGCGCGCAGAGAACAGGACGTCGCCCTTGCCCACCCACGCAACCGGGAACGGTCCGAACGTCCCACTAAGCGGCGGCGTAAACGCCGCCTCAGCGGCCTCATGGTCGGTCCCGAATGGACCGAGGGCCACGCTGGTCGTGACAGCGCCGAGGCCGTTGGCCGAGAAGTCTTCGTCGGAAGTCACCATGATGTTGCCGCCCTGGCCGGGCCATGCCGCGTGGGCATTACCTTCGGCGCCAGCCGGCCATGGCCCGACGCCCATGAACGCCGGGGCGCTCGGATCGGAAACATCGAGCAGCATGTAGCCGGCGTCCCAGTAGGACAGGTACGCCACCGTGGCGTTGCCGTCAGTCTGGGCGGTGACGGCGGTGAGGCCGAG
>JADFIY010000135.1 GCA_022566415.1 Acidobacteriota bacterium | reverse complement strand
CCTCACCATCAACCCCAACCAACGACGCCAACCCCTCCACAACCGACCAGGAAGACCAACCCCATGACCACCACCACCTGTCAGGGAAGACCCGCGACACCTGTACGGGATGTCCCGCGCCACTACAGGGCGATATATCTACCTGGGAGCCCTGGGTTGGCAGCGCGACGCTACGCGTCGTTAATGAAGGGGTTCGTGGCTCGCTCCCTGCCGATGGTGGTCTCGGGTCCATGACCTGGAAGCACCCGAGTGGCGTCGTCGAGGGTGAGCACCTCGTCGCGCATCGAGGCCATCAACGCGTCGAAGTCGCCCCGCGGTAGATCAGTCCGGCCGACCGAACCGGCAAACAGCTGGTCCCCGGAAAAGAGCAGTCCCTCGTTCTCGACGACGAAAACGCAGTGCCCCGGGGTGTGCCCCGGGGTATGTCGCACCTCAAACGTCATCCCCGCCAGCGGGAGACGGTCGCCGTGGGCGAGGTCCGAGTATCGCTCCGGTGGGGCAAACTCGTCGGTTCCAGCCGGAATGAACCCGAAGATGCCCTCGAGCTGCGACGCCGGGTCCGTTGCCAGCCACTCATCCTCGGGGTGGAGATATGCGGTCACCCCGGTGCGTTTGGTGACGCTGCCGGCGCCGCCGGCATGATCCACGTGTCCATGGGTGACCAAAAGCGCAACCGGTATCAAATCGTGGCGCTTCAACAGGAGCGAGATGCCCTCGATATCCGGCGGAGCGTCGACGATGACCGCCTGAGCACCGGCTTCGGGTGCGATCACGTAGCAGTTGGTCATGGCGGCCCATAGCTCGGCCGACTCGACGATCACCGACCGGCTCCAGGAACCAATCGGTATGCGTCGTACACGCCGTCAACCGCACGCACCTCCGACAGCGCCCGCTCCAGCTGATTCGCCTCGGACAGCTCCAACTCGTAGCGGAGGAAGGCGATGCGATCCCTGCCGGAGACCGAGGACGATGAGTGGATGTTCGTCCCGAGGTCGGAGAGCGCCGAGGTGACATCTCTCAGCAGCCGCGCCCTGTCAAGCGCCTCCACCTGGATCCAGACAAAGAACGACTCTGACTGTTCCGGAGCCCAACTCACCTCGATCATTCGCTCCGGGTGCTCCTCGAGCGAGCCGATGTTGGCGCAGTCAGAGCGGTGAACAGACACCCCGCGCCCCACCGTGACGAATCCGATGATGTCGTCACCTGGCACCGAAGAGCAACACTTGGCGATGCGAACCAGCATGTCGTCGAGTCCCTCGACGATGATGCCGCGGGCCGGCCGCTCTCGCCGCGCCGGCGGGGCGACCAGCCGGTCGAGGAGGTCCTCCGTCGCCTCGGGCGCCGGGGACATCCGTCGCTGTAACCGTCCCACCACCGTCTTGGCGCTCACCCGGCCGTCGCCGACCGACCGATACAGCTGATCGACCTCCGAGAACCCGAGCTCCTCGCTCACTTCGGCGAAGACCTCATCCCTGCTCGAAACGGAGAGCGAAGCCCGGCGCAACTCCTTGGTGACCGCCTCACGACCCTCGGCGAGGGCGTGCTGTTTTCGTTCTTTGGAGAACCATTGCCGGATCTTGGCCGCCGCCCGCGACGAGGTAACGAAGTCGAGCCAATCTCGGGACGGATGAGCGTCCTCGGATTTCGAGGTCATGATCTCGACGATGTCGCCGGACTCGAGCTTGGTCGCCAACGGAACCAGCCTGCCATTGACCTTGGCCCCCACGCACCGGTGACCGACATCGGTGTGCACTCGATAGGCGAAGTCCACCGGCGTAGCACCCTTGGATAGCGTCAACACCTCACCGCGTGGCGTGAGCGCGAACACCTCGTCCTGATACAGATCGAGCTTCAGCGCATCGAAGAACTCGGCAGGGTCGGTAGTCGTCTCCTGCAAAAAGAGGATGTCGGCAACCAAGGGCAGGTCCTCGTCGGTCCCACCTTCCTTGTAGCGCCAGTGAGCGGCGATGCCGACCTCGGCCTGCTCATCCATCTCAGGCGTCCTGATCTGCACCTCCAGCGGTTTGCCATCGGGTCCTACAACGGTGGTGTGCAGCGACTTGTACAGGTTGAACTTGGGCATCGCGATGTAGTCCTTGAACCTGCCCTGGATCGGGGCCCACATCGTGTGAATGAGACCGAGCACGGCGTAACAATCGCGTACCTGCGGCACGATGATCCTGATGCCGATCAGATCGTGGATCTCGTTGAACTCGAGCCCAGAGTCCACCATCTTGCGGTAGATCGAATACAGGTGCTTCGGCCGCCCCGTCACTTCGCCCTCGATCTCGGCTTGCTCGAGCACGGCACTCACCTCGGCCATCACCTTGGCGAGGTAGTCCTCGCGTTCGGGTGCCAGCCGCCGTACCTGTTGTTCGAGCTGGGCGCGTCTCTTGGGGTGCAACTCGGCAAAACTGCGCTCTTCAAGCTCGTGCTTGATCTCCTGAACGCCAAGACGATGCGCCAGCGGCGCGTAGACATCGAGCGTCTCCCTTGCGACGCGGCGACGCTTCTCCTCAGGCAGCGGGGCCACGGTGCGCATGTTGTGGGTACGGTCGGCCAGCTTGATCAGCAGCACCCTGATGTCTTTCGCCATGGCTACGGCCATCTTGCGGATCGTCCCGGCCTGACGCTCCTCCCAGGTGGAGGTCTTGATCCGGTCGAGTTTGGTCACTCCATCGATGAGCATCGCGATCTCGGAACCGAAGTCGGCCTCGAGGTCCTCGAGCGTCACCGAAGTGTCCTCGACAACGTCGTGCATCAGGGCGGCAGCGATCGTCTGTGGATCGAGCCCATAGTCGGCCAGGATCTGGGCAACCGCGATGGGATGCGAGATGTACGGGTCGCCTGTCTGGCGAAACTGGCCGGCATGCGCCTGTTTCGCTACGGCATAGGCGCGCCGAATCGTCTCCTCATCGGCCTCGGGGTGCCGGGTGTGGAGCGAGGCCACCAGCTGCTCGAAAAGGGCATCCGGATCCTCAATCGGTTCCTCAGAAACGGCCTTCGCCATCGACGGAGCTTACCGCCGCTTCTTCCGTTTCTTCGGTGCCCTCGGGGTGGCTCCGCTGGTTTTCTGCCCGGTTTCCTGAGCGTCTATGGACGGCTCCTCTGCACCCGGTTCGGTGGCGCCGAGCTGGCCTGCGGTAACCGTCGCCACCGCCGTCGCGTCGTCGCCAGAGCCGCGCCGGTCCGCCCGCCGCCTGGCGCGAGTCCAGTCCTCTTCGCGCTCCTTCCAGAGCGCCAGCACCGGTGCGGCGACAAAGAGCGACGAGTAGGTACCGAGCGCAATCCCGATGAACAGAGCGAGAGCGAACTCGCGAAGCGTGGCGGCACCGAAGGCAAAGGACCCGATCAGCAGCAGTGAGCCGACCGGCAGCAGCGAGGTGAGCGAGGTGTTGATCGAGCGCATCAGGACCTGATTCATCGAGATGTTGACGATCTCCGTGTACGTAGAGCGGTCCTGCATGATTTCGACGTTCTCGTCGACCTTGTCGAACACAACAACCGTGTCGTAGAGCGAGTAGCCCATGATGGTGAGGATCGCAATCACCGTGGCCGGAGACACCGTGAACCCGAGTAAGGCGAAAATGCCGCCGGTGATAACGAGATCGTGGAACAAGGCGACGAGCGCGGCGCCTGCCATCTTCCATTCGAATCGCCAGGCGATGAAGGCCGAAACGACAATGAGAAAGACGCCGAGCGCCTGAACGGCGCGCCTGGTGACTTCGGCGCCGAACGTGGGGCCGACGGCCGAAACCGTGACTTCGTTGACGTTCACCCCTGCTACGACAGCGACGCTCACGATGAGTTCGTCCTGAGAGTCGGGCGGGAGGGCCACGGTCTGCACCCGGATGAACCCTTCTCCGGTGAGCTGTACCCGAGCCCCGCTCAACCCGATTTCCCCCATCGCCCCGCGAATCTCCTCGATGGAAGCATCGGCCTGGTTCTCGACGATGATCACCGTCCCGCCGCTGAAGTCGATGCTGAGGTTGAGCGGTCGGACCACGAGCAACAGCAATGACAGCGCGACGAGGACGGCCGAGACAACGAGTGCCCGTCGCGCCGACCCGACGAAATCGAAGTTGGTCTGGCCGCGGTAGATGCGGGTGAACACGTTCATGCAGTCACCTCGACCAGGTCATCGACGCTGGGCTCGCCGTCGGTCTTGCCCATGGCACCTCTGATGGAGAACCAGCCGCCTTCGAGCAGCCTGGAGTGGCCGAGCAACCACATGGCAGGACGCGTGTAGAAATAAGCGACGACCACGTCGATGACCGTGGCCAGCCCGAGGATGAGGGCAAATCCCTTGACCGGCCCAATGGCCAGCAGCCACAGCAGAACGGCGGCAAGAAGGGTCACGGTGTCCCCCTTCAGATTGGTGGAGAACGCGCCGGGGAAGGCGTGGTCGATCGAGGGACGCAACGGGCCTCCGCCGTGAACCGCTTCCTTGATCCGTTCGAAATAGACGATCGACGAATCGAGGGTGATGCCGATCGAGACGACGATTCCGGTGACACCCGCCAGGGTGAGGGTGGTTCCCTGTAGTTCTCCCAGCAGAATGATCGAAGCGACCAGGATCGCACCGAACACCGACAGGCCAACGATGGCGATAATGCCAAGCACCCGGTAGTAGAGGATCATGTACACCGCGACAAGCAGCAAGCCGATCAAACCGGCGATCAGCCCGGCTCGAAGCGAATCCTCGCCGAGCGAGGCCGATACGGATTCAACGCGCTCGCGCTCGAAGGTGGTTGGTAACGCTCCGTAGTTGAGGATGGCGGCTAGTTCTTCGGCTTCCTGCTGTGGGCTGTCACTCCCCCCGACGGTGATCACGACCTGATTCGGATCAAGGCCCTGGTCAGGATCCACGCCCTCAGCAACGAATGGGGAGGACTGAACAACGCCATCAACGACGATGGCGAGCTGGCGTTGCGGCGAGTTGACCGGGAACGTTGCCAGCACACCGGTTGCTTCGCGAAACTTCTCTCCTCCTTCATTGGTGAATTCGGGGACCACGACCCAGGCTCCCGCCCCCAGCTGGCCGCCTTGGCCTGATCGGCCGCTGAACTGCGCTTGGCCACCCTTCATGTCGACTCCGGTGAGGAAAGCGGGGCCGACCACATAGATCCCGAGACTTTCTGTCGCCAGCAGGTATCCGATCTCGTCGACATCGTCAGGATCAGAGAGACCGGTTTCTGGATTGATATTCGGCGGATGTTCCCCATCGGGGTTCGAAAAATACGGACTCTCCGCCACCACGTCGATAACGGCGCGGAAGGACATCTCGCCGGTCGTCCCCACGGCTCGTAGGGCGCGCTCTCGATCCTCTACCCCGGGGAGCTGTACGACGATCGACCGATCGCCCTGCACCGAGATCTCGGGTTCCTGGACGCTGCCCAGACCCTCGATCCTGCGTCTCATCACCTCGACGGCGGTTTCCAGAGTGCCCGCGGGCGTGCCCTCCGGCGCCACCAGGACGACGGCAAACCCACCCTGCAGGTCGAGGCCGAGTTTGGCCTCCCACCCCGCCGCCAGCATGGCGGCAAGCGATCCCCATGCAATAGCGAGGGTCAGCACCAGGGTGATGAGCATCCGGCGGCGGCTCACTCCTGGTCTTCCTCGATCCGCTCTGCTACCGCTCGCTTGGTGATCCGCATCGTGTTACCACCACCGATATCGATCGTGTAGCTGTCGTCGTCCTGGGAACGCACTCGCCCGTAGATGCCACCGATGGTGCGGATATCGTCACCCACGGTGATGGCGGAAAGCAACTCCTTTGCCTTCTTCGCCTGCCGACGACGGGGCAGCATGACCATGACGTAGAACAGCACGCCGAGGATGGCCAGCGGGAGCAGGAACGTGAACGCGCTGCTCCCTCCATCGGCCTGAGCAAAGATTGGTCCGAGCACGGCCAGATGAGGCATACGAATCTCCAATCGTGCGTCAGCGGCAGCCACCGATGAAGCGGCTGGAACCTTACCCCAGAGCCAAACCAAGTCGCGAGTCACAACTCCCAAGTCGTCAGTTCCCAGTTCCCAGTTGCCAGCCAGAGACTTGTCACTTGGCTTTTCCCAGTTTCCCTGGGCGAGTGCGCACGGATGTTCCCTGATGGTCGCCCTGGACGTGCCGTTCTATGCCGAAGGCTTCAGGTTCCCGTTGAGCGAAGAAGACATCGACGGCCTGGTTGCCTTCCTCCTCACGCAGTAGAGCTTGAGGAGACAGACCCAAGCTCGGTCGCCACTAGCTGGGGTTCAGTGAGGGCTCAGGGACGCAAAGGGATCGATGGCGCGTACTCGGCCGTCACCAATCGAGCACACGAGCCAAGGCGGTTACCGCACGCGCACATAACACCCACCGCGCAGACGGCATCCCCTGCCCCGGACATAGCCGGCATTACGAGCGGTTCGGATTTCGCGGCCTGAGGTCACATGCCGATGGCCGACCCTTGTCTTAGTTGGTGCTTGCTACCTGGTTTTTGCTCTGGCGGCTAGCACCCTTGCCCGGTACTCGCCGAACGTTCCATCGGTGATCGCTTCTCGCGCCCCTCGAATCAGATCAAACGTGTAGGTGAGGTTGTGCAGCGTCAGTAACCGGTCGGCAAGCGGCTCCTTCGTCGTATGCAGGTGACGGAGGTAGCCGCGCGAATACCGGCGGCAGGTCAGGCAGGCGCATTCGGGGTCGAGCGGACGATCGTCGCTGCGCCATTCCTTGCGCTGGATCGAAACGTCACCCCGCCTGGTGAGAGCCTTGCCATGTCTGGCGAGTCGCGTCGGGATCACACAATCGAACAGGTCGGCGCCACGGGCGATCGCGGCGAGAAGGCCCTCGGTGTCGCCAAGGCCCATTACATAGCGAACACCGTTATCAGGCAGGTGCGGGATCGTGGCCTGCAGCGCCCGGTCTCGCTCGGCGGGCTCTTCGCCCACCGCCAGGCCTCCGATCCCGAAACCGGGAAACCCGAGCCGTGCGATCTCCTTGGCCGCCTGTTCCCTGAGGTCGGTATCGATGCCGCCCTGGAT
>JADFIY010000134.1 GCA_022566415.1 Acidobacteriota bacterium | reverse complement strand
CCAGCAAGAGCGTTCCGACAGCACTCCACCAACCGATCCGGTTGCGCTGGAAATCCCAGGTGTAGAGCAGCAGGCCGATCACGGTGGCGGCTACCGACGGCCAGAACATCGGAAGCGTTGCCATCCCGTAACCCGCGAGCACGAACGCAACAACGGCGACGGCCGCGGTGATACCCGGCCCGGCGGCGTAGAACTCGAAGGTCGCTGCGGCGATCGCGATGACGAGGAAGAAGAACGCCACCTCCGGGCGGGAGGCGAGCCGGAGAAAGCGATCCCAGAGGCCGGGCTTGAGGAACTGGACTTGACGGTTCGGGGTCAATACCTCGGACCCGTCCGGGAGGGTTGTGGCGGTTGCCGTCGACAGCTCGAAAATACGTTGGTTCTCATCGTCGCCCCGGGCCACCGTCGTCCCGTCGAGACCAACGATGAGCTGGCCGATCGTCGGCACGACCTGGTCGACATAGCCTGGGATCGGATCCTCGACCACGACCGAGCGGTCCCGGAGCTCATCGCGGCTCACCTCGCCGCCGGCGTCGTGGGACGGGCGGTACGGCACGGTGTCGGCGCCACCTGTGACGACGGTCGGCTGAAGGTACCCGATCCTCGTCCCCGGTGCGGCAGCTCCGATGTCGGCGACGTTGAGCAGGCTGGCGGCACCCCCGTAGGCGACCGCTGGGCGGTCTCCCACCCAAACCACAACCGGAGCCGACGCTTCGTTGACTGCTCGGTACATCGAGCCGGTATCTCCGGAGGAAATGCCAGGTGAATCCACCCTGAGCACGAACAGATGTGCGTTGGTGGTTGAGATGGTCTCGACGATGAAGTCCATCAGCCGCTGATCCATCGGCTTTCTCACGTCGATGACGACGATGGGAAGGTCATCGGATTGAGCGGAGGACGAAGCCAAGAAGGCGAAGAGGCTGGCGGCTAAGACCATCGCGGTGAGGATGTATCGAAACACGGGGGAATGGTAAGAGAGTCGCAAGTCGCAAGTCGCGAGCAAAAAGTCACGAGTCACAGGTCAGTCTTCGCCTGTCCCACGAAGTGGGGAGGCCCGAGGAGGCAAAGCCGCCGAGCGGAAGGGACTCTGGGAGGGTGGATGCCTCGACCGAGCGCATCGCGGACAGTCATTCCCCCAGAGCCCCCTCTGCCGAGCAGCTTCGCTGCTCCGCGTCTCCCCCGCTGGCGCGGTGGAGACGAAAGTCAGCTGCCCACTCCCCCAAAACCCCCTCCGTGTCGTCGATTCGCGACTCATAGCTATTCTGTCCCTATGTCCCGGGTCCTGATCGTCACCGACGACGTACGCGACCGCGACCAGGTCCACGCCGCGCTGAGTTTGCGAGGTAACGAGCTGATCGACCATGAAGACCCAGGCTCCGCCGCCGACCGAGCGGCCAAGGAGTCGGTCGATGTTGCGGTCGTCGACCTGCAGGTCGGATCGATGGGCGGGATGGCGATCGCTAGGGACTTCCGGGCTCACGACGAGCAGATCCCGGTTGTGCTGCTGCTGGATCGGCAGGCCGATACCTTCCTCGCCGGGCGGTCGGGTGCTCAGGCCTGGGTCACCAAGCCGTTCACCGCGGCGGCGCTACGGGCGGCGATCAGCACCGCGACGAGTTCCGGGGTCGCCGTCACCGACGATCCGAGTACCGGCCCCCGCCAGGTGATGCGATGAGCGCTGTTCAGATCTTCTACTTGGCGTTGTTCAGCGTCTGCATTCTGTCTTCGGGCTTTTTCTCGGGTTCGGAGACAGCGTTGATCGGTATCGGCAGGGAGCGAGTCCACCAACTCGATGCCGAGCGCAAGGCGGGTCGGCGAGTCCAGCAGCTCGTCGCCGACCCAGAGCGGACGTTGGCGACCCTCCTGGTCGCCAACAACCTGGTCAACGTGCTGGCGGCCGCCGTCGCCACCGCGCTGTTCATCGGGCTCATCGGCGCGCAGTGGGGACCGTGGCTGGCCACCGGCGTCGTGACCGCGGTGCTGCTGGTGTTTGGCGAGATCACTCCGAAGACTCTGGCCAACCGCTACCCGGAGCGGTTCGCCCTCGCCGTTGCGCCAATTATCTGGCAACTGTCGCGTGTCCTGGCCCCGGTCGCCACCTTTTTCGGGGCGATCACCGGGTTTCTGCTTCGGATGCTGCGCATTCCGGTCGGCTCCGACCAGGACGGTGTCACTGAGGCCGACATCAAGGCTCTCACCGAACTCGGCTTCCAGGGCGGCGAGATCGAGGGTGTCGAGCGCGAGATCATCGACGCTCTGTTCGACCTTGCCGACCGCCCGGTGCGAGAGGCGATGACGCCGCGACCCGATCTCGTCACTCTCCAGGAACCGGTGACGATGGATGACGTGCGTAAGGCGGTCGCCGCCACCGGCCACTCTCGCTACCCGGTGATCGACGGGGACGTGGACAACCTGAGCGGCCTGCTCTATGTCAAAGATCTCCTGCCCCTGCTCGACGAGCCGGATTCCAACGAGATTCACCGCATGTTGCGACACCCAAACTTCATCCCGGAGACCACCTCGATCCTCGCCACGCTCACCGACATGCGCCAACGGCGCTATGCCATTGCCTGTGTGGTCGATGAGCACGGTGGCGTCGAGGGCATCGTGACGGCAAAAGACCTGCTCGCCGAGCTGGTCGGCGAGCTCCAGGACGAGTACGACCCTGGTGTTCCCACCGTCGTGCGGGTTGGGAGCCAGAACTGGATCGCCGATGGCCGCGTCGCAGTCGAGGACCTCTCTCAGGAGATCGAGCGACCGATCCCCGAGGGTCCGTACACCACCGTGGCCGGGCTGTTCATGGCACTGGCCGGACGGGTGCCAGCCGAGGGGGACACGGTGGAGGTAGACGGGGTGGAGCTCACCATCCTGCAAATGGACCGCAACCGCGTCGACCGGCTGGACGTGTCCACTTCGTAGACACCGGCCCTGCGAACCCGGGGCTCCCAGGGCCGCCTTCGGGCCCTCACAGCCCAAGGTTGGAGGGAACAGGCTTGGATACCGCTGAACTTTGGGCCCGCAGGGTCGCCTACCGGACTTACGAGCCCTGGGTTCGTAGGGCCGCGGCGGCCGATCCGGCGACGGCGGTACACTGCACACATTCGGGACGTGGCGCAGCTTGGTAGCGCGCATCGTTCGGGACGATGAGGCCGCCGGTTCGAATCCGGCCGTCCCGACGGAAGCCCCGCCTTCTGTGGTGGGGCTTCGTCGGGCCTAGGCTCGCCGCGAGTCCACAAGGAGGCGACCCATGCCCGGTGCTCAAGGGATCGCCGGAGTATTCCTGGATAGCGCCGACCCGGCGGAGGGCGGGAGACACGCCCGCATCCGCGACCCGGAGGGCAACCGGGTCGAGCTGTATGAGGAGCTACCACTGGCCCCCGATTCGCCGTATCGGACACACGACCAGCACTCGTAATACGATGTACGTAATACGTAATACGCGGCACGGACTGCTGCTACGCCAGCAGTAACTCTGCGATCTGCACTGCGTTCAACGCGGCGCCCTTGCGCAGGTTGTCGCCGACCACCCACAGGCTGATGCCACCCGGCTCGCCGATGGTCTGTCGCACCCTTCCAACCAAAACGTCGTCGATCCCCGCCGAATCCAGCGGGGTCGGAACCTTCTCGTCGCTCCAAACCTGCAATCCCGGCGCCGTCGACAGCAGGCCACTCGCCTCTTCCAGCTCCATCGGGCGCTCGAAGAACAGGGTGGCGGCGATGCCGTGACCGACCATGGTCGGCACACGAACGCATGTCGGTTCTACCCGGATCCCGGGTGCGTCCAGGATCTTGTGGGTCTCGTTGACCAGCTTCCACTCCTCGTCGGTATAGCCGTCTTCGGTGATCGACCCGGCCAGTGGCACGACGTTGTACCCGATCGGTCTGGCGTATAGATCGTTGCCGGGGTCGGTCCAGCCGCCGCCGACCAGTGCATCTACGTCGGACCCAAGCGCTGCGATCTCTTCGGCGAGCAGATCGATACCTCGCCTGCCCGACCCTCCCGTCGCCTGGTAGGAGGCAACGCTGAGTCGGTCTATCGGTGCCGCAGCGTGGAGGGGGCCGGCCGCCATCATCAGCGTCATCGTCGTGCAGTTCGGGTTGGCGATGATGCCTTGGTGGTCAGCGATGGCGGCGTCGTTGATCTGAGCCACCAGCAGCGGCACGTCGGCGTCCATACGAAACGCTGACGAGTTGTCGATGACCGTCGCCCCTGCGGCAACGAATCGGGGCACGTGCTCCCTCGACCGCTCTCCTCCGGCTGAGAACAGGGCGATGTCGATGCCCGCCGGGTCGGCAGTGGCGAGATCCTCCACCACAACTTCGCCCCACGGTGTGTCGACGACGGCGCCGGCGGAGCGGGCGGAAGCGATGAGCCGGATCGCCGACGCCGGGAACTCGCGCTCGGCCAGGATCGAGCGTATGGTGCGACCGACGGCTCCGGTGGCGCCGACCACCGCAATCGACGGATTGGCGAGCCGGTTCACGACACCACCTCAACGAACCCCTCGTGCAGGGCGCGGACGGCGTTCTCGGCGTCTGCGGCGCGGACCAGACATGAAACGCGGATCGCGGAGGTCGAGATCATCTCGATGTTGATGCCGGCGTCGGACAGGATCCGAAACACCCTCGCCGCTATACCCGTCTCTGTTTTCATACCGGCTCCGACCACAGAGATCTTGGCGAGATCGTCATCGACATCGACACTGCTGGCGCCGACCGCCTGTGCCGCGCCCTCCGCTGCCTTGCGGGCGGCATCCGCCGCTTCGGCCGGCACCGTGAACGAGATGTCACCAAATCCGTCGATGCTGACGTTTTGGATGATCATGTCTACGTTGACGCCGGCCGCGGCGATCTCCTCGAAGAGCGCGGCGGCTACGCCGGGCCGGTCGGGCACGCCGTGGATGGTGAGCTTCGTCTCCGCATCGTCGTGAGCGACACCCCTGACCGCCGGCTCTTCCATCGTTTCCTCCTTGACCCATGTTCCCACGCCATCGTGAAACGATGACCGGACATGGATCGGAATGTCGTGCCGCAACGCGTATTCGACGCTTCGCGGCATCAGCACCCCTGCCCCCGCGCCGGCATATTCCAACATCTCCTCGTAGGAGATCTCGTCGAGCTTTCGGGCGGCGGCGACCAGTCGCGGGTCGGCGGTGAAGATGCCGTCCACATCGGTGTAGATCTCACACACATTTGCGCCGAGGGCCGCGGCGAGCGCCACCGCCGTGGCATCGGATCCGCCCCTTCCCAGGGTGGTGACGTCCTTCGAGTCGGGGCTCACGCCCTGGAAGCCGGCGACGCTGACGACCTTGCCCTCGTCGAGGGCATCTCTCACCCGGAACGGGGTGATGTCGACGATCTCGGCCTTGCCGTGCACCGAGGTGGTGAGGATGCCCGCCTGTGACCCGGTGAAACTCACCGCGGGAACTCCATAATCCTCGATAGCCATGGCCACCAGCGCCATCGAAATCCGTTCCCCGGCGGTCAGGAGCATGTCCATCTCACGGGGGTGGGCCCGCTCCGACACGTTCCCTGCCAGACCGATCAACTCATCGGTGGTCTCTCCCATCGCCGAGACCACCACAACGACCCGATTGCCGGCGGTGTGGTTCTCGGTGACGCGCTCGGCGACATGCCTGATGCGATCCGCATCCGCAAGAGAGGTGCCACCGAACTTCTGGACGACCAGGGCCATAGCGCACAAAGTGTAGGGCGGGGACCGGATTCAACCGGTCTCGGCTCGTTTCTCTTGTCGCACGAGTCTCCTTTCACACCGAGGAAGATCCGGGACACGACGATGCTCAGCGACGCCTCTTCCGGCCGATCACGGCCACCGCGGACCGGTTACGCTCGTGACGATGGCAACCGACAAGCGTGATCGCCAACGGGCGAACCGTGAGGAGAAGAAGGCCAACGAGGCCAAGGTCAAGCGGCGCCAAGATGCCTACGCCCGCATCAAGAAGTGGGCGATCTACGCCGTCCTGATCGCCGCCTCGCTCGTCGCCTTCACCGTCTTTTTCCGCTGAGTGGCCGTTGACCTCCACACCCATTCGGAGGAATCGGACGGCACGGACAGCCCGGCCGAGTTGATTCGCCTGGCCAATGAAGCAGGGTTGAGCGCGATCGCCCTCACCGATCACGACACGCTGTCCGGGATAGAAGAGGCGAGGGCCGCAGCCGGCAGCGCAGGGCCGCGATTGGTAGCCGGCGTCGAGCTGTCCGTCGACCACGAAAACGTCAAGATCCACCTGTTGGCCTACTTCCTCGAACCCGGCACCGGGCCGCTCCAGGACCGTCTCGCTGAGCTGAGAGCTGGTCGACGCCGTCGCAATGTGGAGATCCTTGCCCGTCTACGCGAGCTGGGTTATGACATCGAAGAGCACGACGTTGCCGCCCAGACCGCAGGGGAGGCGGTGGGTAGGCCCCACATCGCCGACGCGCTCGTGGCCAAGGGCCTGATTGCATCTAGGGCGGAGGCGTTCGACGGCCTGCTGAGCAACGGCGGTGTGGCGTACGTGCAGCGGCCCAGGCTCAGCGCAAAGGAAGCAATTCAACTCGCAACCGCCTCGGGGGCGGTGACCTCGGTCGCCCATCCGTACACGATCGACATGAACGCGAGCACCTATCCGGCGCTGTTCGAGGAGCTGGGCGACGCAGGCCTCACCGGGCTCGAGGCGTTTTACCCAGAGCACGCACCGAGCCTGCGGGAACACCTGGCCGCGCTCGCCAGCGACCTCGGGCTCGTAGCAACGGGGGGATCCGACTACCACGGCGCTGGCAAGCCAGGGCTGAAGGTGGGTACGGGAAAAGGGGACCTCGTGGTGCCGGACTCAGCGCTGAGCGACCTGGAAGAAAGAAGGGTTTGAGGCTTGAGTCGCAAGTCGCAAGTCGCAGGTCGCAAGGCGCAAGGCGGAGGACGCTTTGCTTCCCCCTCAGGGTGTCAAGACCGGGGACTTCATGGACGCGCGTTCGGGGACATGGTGGGCAGGTTGAGGGTTTTGATGTGGTGGTGTCGGTAGTAGACCTGGTAGGTGTCGGGGTTGGGGGTGGGGG
>JADFIY010000133.1 GCA_022566415.1 Acidobacteriota bacterium | reverse complement strand
CCTCTTCGAGACTCTGTCACAGCGAGCCACCGCGACGTTTGGGGAGAATGCGCTCTTCTGGGGCCTCGCCTTGGGCGGGTTCATCGCCGCCGTGGCCGGCTACGCCTTCTTCAAGGACCGGATCTCAGGCGGAGGTTCGGATGACGATTCGAACGAAGGCGACCCACCGGCCATATCGCGACGTCTTCTGGTGAGAGGAACAGCTTTGGTCGTCGTATTGGCGGTGGCGGCCGGTGTCTTCTTGCTCGCCGGCGGATCGTCCGATGGCGGCTCGATGGCGACGGCGTCCGCGGAGGAGCCTCGGTCGATTAGCGCCGCCCCGGCGGGTGACCCGGCACCGACGGACACCTTCATCCGTTTCGACGGCACCGAAGCAACGTTCGCCGATTACCTCGGGACCCCACTGGTGGTCAACTTCTGGGCATCGTGGTGTCCATCATGCGTAGCCGAGTTGTCGGCGGCGATCCGCCCCGCCCAGGACCGATTCGGAGACCAGGTCGGGTTCATCGGGGTCAACCTCCAGGACGATCGGGACCGCGCCCTGGCACTGATCGAGGAGACCGGGATCCAGTTCGACCTGGTCGAAGACGCCGGCAGATGAGGGTGTCACCGTGATCGACACGATCTCTGAGCAGCCAGTCTCGGGTGTGAGATCCGACCAGAACCCAAGATCGCTGCCGACCTCGGTCTACGTCACTGAGGAGGAGCAGAAGAGGTGTGCTAAGTCTGGGAGGTTTCTGTCGCCGATTCAAACGCCGCGACCTCGCACGAGACCCACACGAGCCCGCATCCAGCATCTAGCTCGGGCAGATCAAAACAAACTGCAGGCAGGCGGCGACAACGGCTACGGGTAGCCCGGGGCTCCCGGTAGACTTTGGTGTTCAAGGCCGTCCGAGCTTCAGCTTCTCATCGTCTCCGCAGAGTTCACCCTCTCCGCTCGTATGAGCGATTGCTCTGGATTAATCAGTTAGCTGGCGCCGTTGACAAGCGTCTGAGAGGATCTATATTTCATGAGACGCGACGGAGAACGTCCCTCGATCGCATTCTTGAGCAGCTACCCGCCCACGTCGTGCGGGTTGGCGACGTTCACCGCCGCCTTGCGAGGGGCCGTCGCCGATGAGCGTGGCTCAGACCAGGGCCTGGGCGTGGTGAGCTTGGTGGACAGCCAGCTTGGCGAGGTCAGTTCGGAAGTCGTACACCAACATCTCAACGGCGACCGTGGCTCCCTCGCGGGCGCGATCGCCGCACTCAATGCATTCGACGTGGTGTTTGTCCAGCACGAGTATGGGATCTACGGCGGACCCGACGGCAGCGAGGTTCTCGATCTGCTGGCAGGCCTCGACAGCCCGGCGATCGTCACCCTCCACACCGTGCTGAGCCAACCCAACCCAAACCAACGATCGATTCTGGAGAAGGTGGTCGCCCTGGCGGAGCGGACGATCGTGATGAGCGATACTGCCAGCCGGCGGCTCCGCGACGGCTACCGGGTCGACCCGGCGAAGGTTCAAGTGGTTCCGCACGGGGCGAGCGCCGGCCTCGGTGGCCCGTCCTTGGCGAACGGATCGAGGCCTGTCGTGCTCACGTGGGGTCTCATCGGGCCGGGCAAGGGTTTGGAGATGGCGATCGACGCCTTCACCGGCCTCAAAGACCTTCGTCCCCTTCCCCGCTACGTCATTCTGGGCAAGACGCATCCCAAGGTCCAGGCTTCCCAGGGCGATGCGTACCTGGAGGGGCTCGTCGCCCGGGTCCATGATCTCGGACTGGATGATGTCGTCGAGTTCGATGGCCGGTATCTCGACACCGGCACGCTTGGAGTCGCCGTCCGCCAGGCCGATCTGGTCGTGCTTCCCTACGAGTCCACCGAGCAGGTCACCTCGGGAGTGCTGGTCGAAGCAATGGCGGCAGGTAAGCCGATCATCGCTACCGCCTTCCCCCACGCCGTCGAGCTCCTGGGTACCGGTGCCGGGATCGTCGTCCCGCACGGCCATCCGATCGCGTTGTCGGCCGCCCTCCGGAGAGTGCTCACACATCCCTCGTTGGCGGCCCGTATGGCAGTGGAAACAAAGCTTATCGGCTCAACCTTGCTCTGGCCGGTCATTGCGCGCCAATACCACCACATGGCGACGAAGCTGGTGGCGCGGCACCAGGCCGCCCGAGCTCTCACCACAGCGAAGGTTGCGTAGGAAGTCTTGGATGGCCCCGCGAAGACCGGTTGAAGCCCGGCTCGGCAGCACGGCACTTCCAGAGGACCCTGTCCAGTCGGTCCCCCCGGCCGGACGGAGCCTCACCGACCCTCTGCCGAGGCCGCGTTTCGATCATCTGCGACGGATGACGGATCATCGGGGTCTCTGGGAGCACGCTCGCTTCACCACCCCGCGTACCGAGCACGGCTATTGCACAGACGACAATGCTCGGGCGCTGATCGTCATCAGCCGCCAGCTGGATCCGTCTCCCAGTTTGGTGGAGCTGGCCGGGGTCTATTTGGCGTTCCTTCAGCACGCTCAATTACCCAACGGCGGCTTCCACAACCGGCGCAGCTTCGACGGGGCCTGGGCGGATAAGACGGGATCGGACGACTCGCAAGGCCGGGCGATTTGGGCGTTGGGGTCGGTCGCCCGCCGTGGTCCGGCATCCTGGATGCGTGAGGTTGGGCTCGACATGTTCGATGAGCAACGGGACTTCCGCTCGCCCTATCCGCGGGCGAATGCATTCGCGGTGCTGGGCGCAACCGAGGTGCTGCTTTCATCTCCCGACCATCGCCACGCTCGGCATATCCTGGAGCGGTGCGTCGGCCACCTCGTCGAGCAAGATGATGCTCGCTGGCCATGGCCGGAGGAGCGGCTCGCCTACGACAACGCTCGCCTCCCGGAGGCGCTTCTGGCTGCCGGGGCGCTCCTTCCCAACGCCGGCCTCATCGATGCCGGCATCCGCCTGCTCGAGTGGTTGGTAGCTATGGAAACGCACGACGGCCACTTCAGCTTCACGCCGGTGGGTGGATGGGCGCCGGGTGAGCCCCGGCCGGGCTTCGACCAGCAGCCGGTGGAGGCCGCTGCCATGGCCGACGCGTGCAGCCGAGCCTGGTCACTGACTGGCGACAGTCGGTGGCAGGACCGAGTCGAGCTGGTAGCTCGCTGGTTTGTCGGTGCTAACGACGCGGGGATGGCCCTCTACGACCCGCAAACCGGGGGGTGCGGGGATGGCCTGGGTCCCGATCACATCAACCTGAACCAGGGAGCCGAGTCGACGCTTGCCGCCCTCGCCGCGCTTCAACAAGCAGAGATGGTTGGCCGGACTGAAGTGGGCCGGGGAACAAGATCCGTGACCTGAGCGTCCCGGTCGCCTACGCTTTAATTTCTCTTTTCGGTGCACAACAAACGACGCGGACGGCCAGGCGACCACGACATGAACCCAGTCCCCTTCACCCGAACTCCGGTGCGCTTCGCCCCCGATCCGGATCGCGTGATCACCAGGCCATACCTACCGGGGGAGGAGATCTTCCCGAACGGGCGGTCGCGAGTCGAGCTCATCATCAAACGGATCCTGGACATGCCAGAGAGCGAGGTAGCGTCCACGCTGGCGGCCACCCAGGACCAGTTCACACACCGGCACACAGGTTTCGGCAGCATTCTCGAGCGCAACTTCGCGGTGGTGGCCCACCACGTTGACAACCCGACTGATCTTTCCCAGGAACGCCGGCTCCTCATCGGCGCCTACTTCACTCAGGAGTACTCCATCGAGGCGGCTGCCCTCAGCAATCCGTCGATGGTCCCAGCTCCCGATCAATCCGGGCTGAATCCAGGGGAACAACGATTCATCATGAGCCTGCGGGCAATCGGCGAGGGACACCTCTCGTCCATCGAGTTCCGCTCTGGCGTGATTGACGCCCGCGGCCAGATCATGATGGACGAGCCGAGCCGATATGCGATGACCGGCAACCGCACGACCCCCCTCTACGACAAACACGCCTTTTCCGCCAAGCTGGAGGAGCTGGGAGCGTTCGACGACATCACCCGCAGGTGTCTGGAACCACTGCCAGCTCATTTCACCTTCGAGCAGCTCGAAGCGGCAATCGTGGATCTCGACCGGCAGGGCATGGATCCCGCCATTGCCCACCAGACAATTGCCCACCAGACAATCACGACCATCCACTGGCTCGCCTCTTCCAATTACGCAAGCACCTTTCCCGCGGACTCCGATATCTCAGAACGAGTGATCTTCCCGGCAGGACCCACCGAGAGCCGCGGCATGGAGGACGCCCGCTTCGTACGTTTCACCCATGACGACGGAACGGTGGTCTATTTCGCCACCTACACCGCGTTCGGCGGG
The DNA here is from genome assembly GCA_022566415.1 of Acidobacteriota bacterium. Classification (GTDB taxonomy): domain Bacteria; phylum Actinomycetota; class Acidimicrobiia; order Spongiisociales; family UBA5794; genus JACZST01. The sequence goes on along the minus strand of JADFIY010000133.1, from coordinate 2,824 downwards.
ACCCAGATCCTTCCCCAGCTCGTAGAAACCCCGGACTTCGTTTCCTTCCGAATCGCCACCCTCAACGGAAGCGCCGCCCACAACAAGGGCATGGCCCTCTTCCCGCGCAAGATCGACGGCCGCTACGCCGCCCTTTCCCGCCACGACAAAGAGAACAACCACCTCATGCTCTCAGACGACGTGCGGTTCTGGGGTGAAACCGAGAAGATCCAGATCCCCGACCGGCCCTGGGAGCTCGTCCAGATCGGCAATTGTGGGTCACCCCTCGAAACCGAGGCCGGTTGGCTGGTGATCACCCATGGGGTTGGGCCGATGCGACAGTACACCTTGGGAGCGATCCTGCTCGACGGGCAGGATCCGTGTCGAGTCATCGGTCATCTACCGGAACCGTTCCTGGCGCCGAATGCGGACGAACGCGACGGGTACGTTCCCAACGTCGTGTACTCATGTGGCAGCATGATCCACGGCAACCTCCTTGTCGTTCCCTACGGCTTTTCCGACAGCGGAGCGGGCATTGCCACCGCCTCCCTCGACGACCTCCTTACCCGCCTCACCGAGAAGTAACTCCTTCGCTCTCCAGGTAGCGACCGTAGAGGCGCGACAGGTTGTTCGCCGAGTCCTCCCAGAACTCACCAGGCTCGATGTCGATCCACCCGTAGTCGCCGGGGCCGCCACTCCGGTCGGCGCCGGAGAACTCCTTCACGACCGCCACAGACGGCTTGGGTGACCCGTCGGCTCGCCACAGTCCGAACGAACGCTCGTGGGTCGCGGCGTCGAGGGGTGGATTGGTCCAGATGGCCGGTGCGTAGTCCGTATAGCACCACAGCATGGCACCGGTGCATCCGGCTCTGCGGAGGACAACCAGCGCCCGTTCCGTGTAGGAGGCCGCCGCCTGCTCCTCGACGAGCACGGCAGCGCTGTCACGGCGGGCTCGCTCCCCTTCCGGATCGGCCCGGCGGTAGGTTGGCAGGCCGAACTCTGAGAAGAGAACGTCAAGGCCCCCTCCCAGCCAGCGGGTGAGAAGGGCTAGGAAGGGCAGCAGGTGCTCATCGGTAGCACCCTTCGCCCAGCGAGCGTAGATGGGATAGCCGTGCATGGTGAGGAAATCACATACCTCGGCGGCTTCCCCGGGGCCCAGGATGCGGTCCTCTTCCAGGTCCTCCATATGCAGGCCGATGGTGACGAGTACCGCCGGGTCGGCGGCGCGGATCGCCGCGGTGATTCGCTTTAGCCAGTCCTGGGTTGACGACCGGCTCGGCGGTATGACGCAGTTCGAATTCTCGTTGCCGAGGTCCCACGCCCACACGGCATCGTGGCCGGCCAATGCGGTGGCCGCCTCTCCCGCCATTAGCGCCTGTGCCCGGCCGACCTCTGGGTCCCCGTACCAGTTTCGCAAACCGAGTGTGGTGAGCCTTCCACCGGACACGACCCGGAAACGGTCGTCGCCATCCGACCCGCCGAGTGCCCACTGCGGGATCCAGTTCACTCCGCTCATGTGGCCCGTAAAGAGGGTGGGCATGACGGCCAGTCCCGCCCTCCCGGCCAGATCCGCCACGGTGACCAGCCGATCGAGCATCCCGGCATTGACCCTTTCCGGCGCCGGCTGGAAATCCTCCCAGGTCAGGAATACCCTGACCGAGTCGAAGCCAGCGGCGGCGATCCGGGCGAAGTCGGTGTCAACCTCGGCGTTGTCGAAGTCTGACCACCAGCCCATCGCGGTGCGAGCGGGCCAGTAGTTGACACCAAGTCGAAATGCCTCGCTCCGATGCGACGATTCGGGGTCAGCGGACATTGCTTCCTTTGGCTCGTTCCGTCCGATGCTGCTCCACAACGTTGTGATACACAGCGAGGTACTCGTCCACCATTCGGTTGGCGTCGAAGCGATGCTCGACCGAGGTGCGTATCGCCAGCCGATCGATGCTTTCCGAGGCGTGAACGGCGGCAACGGCTTCGTCGAGGGAGCCCACCAGGAACCCGTTCTCATCCTGGCGAACGAGCTCGGGCATCGACCCTCGGCGGTGGGCGATCACAGGCGTCCCGCAAGCCATTGCTTCGATAACACTGAGACCGAACGGCTCATCGAAGTTGATGAGGTGCAGGAGTGCCCGGGCACCCCTGAGTAGATTTCCGCGCATTTCGGGACCCACCGGGCCGATGTACCGGACTTGCTCTCCGTCCACCCGGGGTTTCACGAACCGATCGAAATAATCATCGTCCTGGATGATCCCGGCGATCGTCAGCGGGAGGCCGGCCCGTTGAGCAACCTCGATGGCCTCGACGGTTCCCTTGTCGGGGTGGATCCTTCCGAAGAACAGCAAGTAGTCGCCAGGCTTCGGGCGCACCGCAAACGCCTGCATATCGATGCCGTGGTGAATGGTGGCCACGTAGTCGAGCTTCTCGTGCCGGTCCGCGTCGCTGATCGCCACGTAGTAGCCGCGGTCGTTGTACTTCTCGTAGACAGGCACGATCTGCTCAGACGAGAATCCGTGAATGGTGGTGACGACCGGGGTGCCGACCAGACCGCTGTAGGTGAGCGGCAGGAAATCGAAGCTGTTGTGGATCACATCGAACTCTTCGGCTCGCTCGAAAACCGCCGAGATATGCAGGCCCTCCCAGACCTTGGGGTCCAACCGTGCATCTTCGGAGTATCCCGTCGGGGCGGTCCCCACCAAACGGGCCCCGGTCACCGAGTCGGCCGTGGCAAACAGGCTTACGTCGACTCCCCGGCTGACCAGCCCCTCGGTGAGGAGGGATACGAACTGCTCCCATGGTCCATAGTGACGCGGAGGCACGCGCCACGAAGTCGGGCAAAGCATCGCAACCC
>JADFIY010000011.1 GCA_022566415.1 Acidobacteriota bacterium | reverse complement strand
GTGGGTACATCTGCGAATGTGCCTCGAATGCGGAAACGTTGGGTGCTGCGATTCCTCCAAGAACCGCCATGCCACTCGCCACTACCGGAGCACCGGCCACCCGACCATTCGCAGTCTCGAGACGGGCGAACGGTGGGTGTGGTGCTTTATCGACGAACAAGCGATCGAGCTCTGATCATGCGGGGGACATTCGGCGCCGATGACGGCGATCCGACATGGCGCATTGGAGGCCGCTGGTGCTGAAGGATCGGACAAAGGGAGAGCAGCGGGTCACGTTCCTAGAGTTGTTCTTCGATTTGGCTTTCGTGCTGGTGATCACCCAGCTTTCTCAACTGCTGCTGAACAACCTGACTCCAAGGGGTGCGGCTGAGGCGCTCTTCTTGTTGGTGGCGATATGGGTGGCATGGGTGTACACGACGTGGTGGACCAACTCGTTCGACCCGAATGTCGTGCCGGTACGTCTGGTGCTACTGGTCATGATGTTGGCCGGCATGATGATGGCCCTTGCCATCCCCCAGGCGTGGGGTGACCGTGCCCTGCTCTTTGCCCTCGCCTACGTTGGGCTGCATCTGGTCCGTAACGGCTTTTCGGTGGTGGCGGCGAGACGTATAGGTGCTGATCACAATCTTCAAATTGGCCTTCTACGGCTGCTCACCTGGAGCGTCGTAACCGGCGCGCTGTGGATTGCCGGCGCCGTCGCCGGTGGCCGGACCCTCGTCGTGCTGTGGATTGTGGCGCTGTCGCTCGAGGTCGCCTCGGCGTACGTGGGCTACTGGGTGCCAGGCCTCGGTCGTCAGCAAATGAGCGACCGGGAGATCGATCCCGGCCACTTTGCCGAACGATTCCAGCTCTTCATCATCATCGTGCTCGGCGAATCCATCGTGATCACGGGGGCCACCGCGGCGGCGCTCGAGCTCACCACGGCTCGCATGGCTGCGGTCGTGGTCTCAGTCGCCATGGCTTCGGTGTTGTGGTGGCTCTACTTCAACACGGTTGCCGCAAGGTCGAGCCAAGACCTCGGGGCGGCATCCGATGAGCAGGCACGCTTGGCCAGAGATGCCTACAGCTACACGCACATCTTGCTGGTGCTCGGGATCATGCTGGTTGCCATCGGCAACGAGCTCGTCATCGCTCATCCACTCGAGGAACTCGATCGTGCCGGCCTGATAGTGGTTGTTGCGGGGCCGGTCCTGTACCTGTTGGGTCACGCTGCGTTCGCCCGGATCATGATTGGTCGTTTCCGATACTCTCGCCTGATCGGTGCTGCTCTCATCGTCGGAGTCGGATTCGCCGCCTCCGGAACCGTGGTGCCAGGCCTATGGACCCAAATCATCATCTTGGCCATCCTCGTCGGCTTCGCCGTCCAAGAAACCGTGGCGGGACCACCGGAGGCGGCCTCTCCGCAACAGAGCCTGAACCCTCCGGCAGCCAGCACGGGTGGACCCACCCCGGACAGCTCGACCGCCTCCGATGACCAGACAGCCGAAGCGTCGCACTAGGAAGCTGATGGGAAACTCAACACCAAATGACTCCTCGGGCCCAGCGGTAGCCGTCAGCGACAGCACGTGGTCACCGCTCAGGAACCGTCTATTCACCGTTGTGCTCATCGCCAGTCTGTTCAGCCAGCTGGCGGTGTTCATGAACGGGTTGGCCGGCGCCTGGATACTGACCGACATCACGGACTCCCCTGCCGTCGTCGCCTCCCTCCAAATCGCCCTTGCCCTCCCGGCGTTCCTGCTTGCCCTCCTCGCCGGTGCCCTCGCCGACATCTTCAGCCGGAAACGAATCATCGTATTCGCCCAGGCGGGCTCAGTGCTCGTCGCCGGCGCCTTTGCATTGATTTCCGCATCCGAATCCCACTCCACGGTCACGGTGTTGGGCCTCACCGCCGCGCTCGGGGTCCTCACCGCGTTGGCGGCCCCAGCGTGGATTGCGATCATCCCCGGGCTCGTCCCTCGCTCAGACTTGGCTGGGGCGATGACGCTCAGCTCCGCTGGGATCAGCGCCGCGATGGCGGTAGGCCCCGCCGTCGCCGGCTTCGTCATCGCCGCTGCCGGACCGACCTGGGTGTTCATTCTCAACGTGACCGTCTTCGCCGCGGTACTGCTAACGCTCAGGGTGTGGAAACCGGAACCGCGTACCGGGCTGCCCGCCGAGCATCTCGCCTCTGCGGTCCGCATCGGGCTCCAGTACGTCCGCTACGACAGACCGCTCAAGGTCGTCATCGCCAAGGTCATGCCCTTCGCACTCGCCAGCACCGCGCTGCTCGCGCTGCTCCCAGCCGTTGCCCGATTCCAGCTCGACGCGGGACCGGCCCTGTTCGGTCTCCTATCCGGCGCCGGAGGTATCGGAGCCGTGCTTGGCCTCCTCGCCATGCCGTCCATCCGACGCCGAATCGGTCCAGACGCCATCGTCTTCTGGTCGATGCTCGTCGAAGCCGCCGTGTTCATCGTGGTGGCCACAACGACAAGCCTGGCCGTCGCCTTCGCGGTGCTCGTCGTCGCTGGAGTAGCCACCTTGGCGATGATCTCCACCGTGCTGACCGCCCTGCAAGTGGTGCTCCCGTCGTGGATCAGAGGCCGGGGCGTTGCGGTGTACCTGCTCGCTATGCAGGGCTCGTTCGCTGTTGGAGCACTGATTTGGGGAGCTGTTGCCGAACAGACCAGTCTGCGCACGGCTCTCATCGCCGGTGGTATCGCCATGGCGGTGAGCGCTGTGTTGGTGACGCCACTGCGGCTCAGCCGATACATGGACATCGACACCGAGGTCGCGCAACTGCTCAACGACCCGCCAACGGTGACCTCGGTTCACGATGACGACGGCCCGATCCTTCTCACCGCCCGGTGGCAGATCGACCCAGACCATCGCGACGAATTCGTGGCCGCCATGGCGCCGGTGCAGCGAGCCCTGAAGCGGCAAGGCGCCCTCAGCTTCAACCTCGTGGAAGACGTGGAACGGCCGGGTCACATGCTCGAATCGTTCACCATGGCCACCTGGTCCGAGTTCCAGCGCCTCCCCGAGCGCTTCACCGTTGCCGAGAAAGACATCCAAGACACATTGAGAGCGGCCGCAGGCTCCGCATTGCCCCTTCTGAGAGCGCACCGGGTCATCAAGCTCCGCTCCCACCGCGACAATGACTCAGGCGCAGATACTCGATGACGGGCTAGGCACGAGCAAAGATCGGCATCTCTCGGCGCGGAGAAGAAAGACAACCGCTCGACCTGAACACATCGTCTCGCCTGTCTGGTCCCGGCGCACGGAACGCGCGCTGCGTAATCGTCCTCTCTGCTGATTATCCGTACCTCGTGTACCTTTCGAGGATGATCGACACCGAAGCAACCACTCCTGAAACCCGCAAGCCGAAGCTGAGGGGGTGGCTACATGCGGCGATGTTTCCCTTCGCCGTCGCCGCCGGGATCGTGCTCGTGGCTCTCGCTGGATCGGGGGAGGCACGGATCGCGTCCGCCATATTTGCTACCACGGCCGCCCTGTTGTTCGGTGCCAGCGCCCTGCTCCATCGAGGCTCGTGGTCTCCCCGCATCGATCAGGCGCTGCGAAGGTTGGACCATTCGAACATCTACTTGATCATTGCCGGGACCTACACACCGTTTGCGGTCCTGGCCCTGCCGCCCGGCAAGGGTCGGGTGTTGCTGTGGATCGTGTGGGTTGGCGCATTGGCCGGGGTGGCGTTCAGGGTCCTGTGGGTAGGTGCGCCGCGATGGCTGTACACGCCGGTGTACGTTGCCCTCGGCTGGGTGGCCATCTTCTATCTACCCGACCTTGTGGGCGGCGCCGGCGTCGCCGTGGTCGTGCTGATCGCCGTCGGTGGTGTCCTGTACAGCCTCGGCGCAGTCGTCTACGGCTTGAAGCGCCCGAACCCTTTCCCCCGCTGGTTCGGATTCCACGAGGTCTTTCACACCCTGACAATCGCCGCCTTCATCGTTCACTACGTTGCGGTATCGCTCACCGTCTACTCGTAGCGGTATGAGAAGAGGACAATCGGGCCGCGCAGAATCTCGTGGCCGAGCCCCGCTGCCCCACGGCAAACCGAGACAGAATCGGCGCTCCGGCGTCATGTCTGCTGCTATCTGAAAGAGGCGAACGCTGATAGCAGGCGGATCCAGGCCGCCACCGTCGCCAGATGCTCGTCCGTGCCGTCGATGAGTTCGACGCTGCGTTCAAATCGCGAAGCGGCGCCAATCCTGTTCGAATTCGTCCTTGAGGCGGATGGCCTCCAAAGACGCTTCCCCCAGACCGACGCGGGGACCATCCGGTGCCAGGAACGTGCCGCCGACTAGGGCCGCTTCAGAGTCCGAGAAAGTCAGAAAGCATTCGCCTTGCCCGTCGTATGCAGGTGGAGGCTCTTGATCGTTTACTCGGGACGCGATCAGGCGGCCCACAGTCTCGGCCTGCCCTGAAGCAAACACCCCCGCCTTTGGGATTGCCTTCCCTTCGCCGATCGGGATCACATTCACATCACCTATGGCGAATACGCCGGGCACGCTCGTCTCGAGCGTGTCCGGATCGACGGGCACCCAAGACCCGCCTTCGGTCAGACCTGATTCAGTTACGACGCCCGGGCATCGGTGCACCGGCACCGTCACGATCAGGTCGGCTTCCAAGGACGAGCCGTCCGAGAAGGATGCCTCTCGGCCGCTCACCTCAACGACGCCACAGGCGGTGTGCAGTTCTATGTGCCGCTCCTCGAGAGCGGCCCGGACTCGCGCCACCGCGTCCGGCCCGGCGACACCCAGCGGTGCCGGTTCCGGTATGAAGATCTTCAGGTCGAAGTCGTCTCGGATGCCACGTCGACCCAGCAACCAGTGGAGGAGCATGCCCATCTCGAGGGGAGCAGGCGGGCACTTGTAGGGCGGCCTGGCGGCCGCGATCACAATCGTTCCACCGCGGAGGCCGGCGATCTCGTCACGAAGCCGGACGGCTTCCTCGAACGAATAGAACGAGTGGGCCGAATCCGACCCTGGGACCGCGCTCCAGTCATAACTGGCGCCGAGCGCCACCACCAGATGGTCGAAGGGAACCACGCCGGTATCGGTAGTGACCTCGCGCGATTCAAGATCAAGGCTGGTGACTTCTCCAAGCCGGAAATCGACTCCTCGTTCGGCCAACCTGCTGATAGAGCGTGTCGTTGTCGCCGGGTCGCGCTCACCCACTACGAGCATCGGGTTCATCCCGCAGAGGTGCATCGTCTCGCGGCGGTCGATCAGTGTCACCCGGTGGGATGATTCGAGGCTTTCTCGAACAACCAAGGCGGTACGCGCCCCCCCAAAACCGCCGCCCAGGATCACTACGTTGCTTGATGCCATTGCGCTCTCTCAGATCTCGAGCCTGACGATCCCTATAGGCAGGCCACTTTGCCCAATAGGATCTCCCCAAAGCAGCACTATCGCACATGTGATGTGTTGAGGGAGGTGCCTCGGCACGCGTTGACGGTTTCCCGAGTGCAGTCACTCAACGTCGCCGACACAGACTGCGGGTCGTGCCTCGCTTCCCAACGGGTGAGCTGGCGTGACAAACAGAACCGAACGACCAGGAACATCGATCGCCTTGGGTGTCTGCCACACCATGTGCGCGAATCACTCCTCGCGCACCCAGGCTTCTCGATGATCAGACGCAACACGCTCGCCGGGTCGCGTCGACCCATGTCCGAGAAACCTTGCCATGCTTGGGTTGTGCCGAGCAAGCCACAAGATGCTCAGTCCGCGACGAGTACATCCTCGATCCAGCCAAGGCCGGCTATCGCGGCCGGGAAGCCGATCGTCGTCACCGCGAGTACCCCGACCTGTCTGATCTCCTCAGGGCTGGCTCCGACATCGAGAGCCTTTCGGACGTTGGAGCGGACCGCCCCCTCCGCCGATGCCCCCGTCGCGATTGCCAGCTTCACCAGACGCTGAGTGCGGGTATCGAGCGGTCCGGCGGCACTGGAAGCGGCACCGAGAGCGTCGAGCGCACTTGCAACCTCCGGGTACGTGGCTCGGAAGGCTGTGTACACGTTGGGCAAGTATTCGGTCATCGACCCTCCTCTGCCTCGTAACGGTTTCGCCCGCCTGAGGCTACTGGGCCGTCGCCATCCACCACAGGGACACGGCCCGGTCGACAAGAGATTGCCTCGACCGCCACAGCTATGTTGGGGGATGCAGCCATCCATCGGTTCGAAGGTGCCTAGCAAAAGGGCAATCGGGGCTGCCCTGGATCGCTCATGTCATGCACCGATTGATCAGGTGTAACACGTGAACACGGTGCCGTACCGCCTAAGGAACAGGCAGACATTTCTTTGATCGACCCGACGACGCTTGTAAAGGACACCGGTGAGAAGCAATGAGGCTGGCGATGTATCTGCAGGACGACTACCCGATCCGCGAGGCGATCGATTACGTGCGCTACGCCGAAGACCGCGGGTTCGAAGCAGTTTGGCAGGCCGAAAGCCGGTTGGTGCGAGAGGCTACGGTCCCCATGGCCGCCTTCTTGGCCCACACCACCCGCATCAAAGTCGGCGCCGGCGTCGTCAACAACTGGACCCGCAACCCAGCGCTGCTTGCCTCCACTTTCTCGACACTGGACGACTTGGGCCCAGGCCGAGTCATCCTCGGCATAGGTGCCTGGTGGGATCCCCTAGCCGCCAAGGTCGGTATCGAGCGCCGCCGGCCATTGACGGCTATCCGGGAGACGGTGGAGGCGGTGCGCGCCCTGCTCGCCGACGAAACCGTCACCTACCACGGCGACTTTGTCCACCTCGATGGCGTCGAACTCGACTACGTGCACCAGGAGCGCCGAGCTAAAGAAGTGCCTATCTATATTGGGGCCACCGGAATGAAGATGATGGAGCTCGCCGGGGAGATCGCCGATGGCGTGCTGCTCAACTACCTGGTGCCGCCCACATACAACGCACAGGCGATGGACGCCCTCGAACGGGGTGCCGCTCGTGCCGGCCGCTCGGTCGACGATCTTGACCGGCCTCAGCTCGTGGTGTGCTCCGTGTCCGACGACCGCCAGGTCGCCCTCGATCGAGCACGTCTCTTGGTCACCCAGTACCTCGGCCAGCAACCACACATCATGAAGGCATCAGGCGTGCCGATGGCGCTGCTCGACGAGATCGGTGCGATGCTCACCTGGCCGGCCACCCACGAACAAGTCGTCGCCGCGTCCAAGCTCGTGCCCGACGATATCGTCCAGATGATCACTGCCTCGGGCACACCCGACGAGTGCCGGGCCGCGGTCGCGGAATACGTCGCCGCCGGCTGCACCTGCCCGATCCTGTATTCAGTCGGCCCCGACGTGCGACTCATGATCGACACCTTCGCCGAGGGTACGTCTTGACCCCGGCGGGAGCGCGAGCAAGCCAGGCACCGCGACGGGACCCCGATGAGCGGCCTATCCACTGTCCGAGCGCTGGCAGGTGGAGGCTCCTCCATCGGCCAACGTCGGCGACGGTTGACCGTTGGTCGACGATCTCGAGCGACGGCTTCCACACGACGTCGTCGCCATGCTGATGAGCTCCGCCGGCGTGCCAGAAAGCCTCCAACCCAATCCGGCACACCGGGCGATCCGATAATCGGTCAGACCAACTGATGGCCCGAGATCGTTCGACTTGCCGCGATCGCGAGTGTTAGTACGCCCCGCCTTCGTTTTCCCAACGGGCTTCGTCGCCGGCGGTGTCGGAAAAGCGATCGGCGGTGTCTGCCGCGTCGCGCGCCGCAGCCCCCGGTCTGGGGTGCGGACCTGTTTCTTCACCCAGGTCGTCGGCAATGGCAACGTCGACGCTGTAGTCGATCTCGAGGACGATGAGCGTGGGCACCGGCAGCTCGAGCGCCTGGCGGAGCCTGACTGCGAAGTCATCTGCGGAGGTCACCCGCCATGCTGGGAGGCCGAATGACTCGGCGAGCCGAACGAAATCGGGATTGGAGAAGTCTGTGCCGAAATCACGCCCGAAGCGCGCTCGTTGCTTCCAGGCAATCGAGCCGAACTGGCGGTCTTCCCAGATGACATTCACAAACGGCGTGCCCAGTCGAACCGCGGTTTCCAGCTCCTGAAAGTTCATGAGAAATCCACCGTCCCCGCTGACCGCCACGACCTTGCGGTCGGGGTGCACCAGCTTGGCGGCGATGGCAGCCGGCACCGCGAAACCCATGCCTGCCAACCCGTTGGCGATCAGGACCGTATTGGGTTCGTAAGTAGGGAACATCCGTCCGATCCACAGCTTGTGGAGCCCTACATCGGAGACCAGGATGTCCGATCGGCCCAGCGCCTTACGAATCTCAAACAAGACCCGAGGCGGTTGCATGGGGTAGCTGGAGTCGTCCTTGGCCTCCTCGAAGCGGCGAAGAACGACGTCGCGGAGGCGAGTCGAACCGCCCGGTTGAGCGATGGGTTTGCACTCGCGGCTGAGCTGCTCGAGCACCGCGTTGAGGTCTCCCACAACCTCGACCTCCGGCAGATAGTATGCGTCGATCTCGGCTGGAAGCGTGTCGAGACAAACAATCGTCTTGTCGCGATGCGGGTTCCACAACCGAGGTGAGTGTTCGACCAGATCGAATCCGATGGCCACCACCAGGTCCGCCGCACCGAATCCCGCCATCTCGTAGTCGCCGGCCTGGAGACCGACCGCACCGAGCCATTGGGGCGTGCTCGGGTCGAGCAGCCCCTTGCCCATGAACGTGACTGCCGTCCGCAGCCCAACAGTGTCAACAAAGGATCGGAGGGCGGCCACCGCCCTGTTTCTGACCACGCCGTTGCCCGCCAACGCGACCGGCGCCCGAGCGGCGCTGATCAGCTCGGCCGCCCTCGACACATCCTTGTCGGACGGCTCCGAACGGACCGGGTCTCGACGCGGGAGCGGCCTTTCGTCGGACTGCTCGCCCATGACATCTTCGGGGAGTTCAACGTGCGTGGCGCCAGGCTTTTCTCCCTCCGCCAGCTTGAACGCCTTGCGAACCACCTCCGGGATGACGGCAGGCTCACCGACCCGTGCATTCCACTTCGTGATGGGGCGCATGAGGTTTACGACATCCAGGTACTGGTGGGATTCCTTGTGCATACGCTCCAGACTGGCTTGACCGGTAAGCGCCACCATCGGCGCCCGGTCCAGGTAGGCGTCCGCGATCCCGGTCACCAGGTTGGTGGCACCAGGTCCCAGAGTTCCCAAGCACACACCTGCCCGACCGGTGAGCCTGCCGTACACGTCGGCAATGTACGCTCCACCCTGCTCGTGGCGCACCGGCACGAACCTGATAGAGGAACGATCGAGAGACTCATTGAAGTCGAGGGTCTCCTCCCCTGGTATCCCGAACACATGCTCCACACCTTCTGTCTCGAGACACTCGACAAACACGTCTGCCGCGGTCCGCTTTCTCACCCTCACCTCCAGCTGTCTTGAGCGAAGTTACCCCAACCGAACCCGAAGGGCTCCACCAGGGGAGCTTCGCCACCAGTCTCCTGACCAGTGAACAGCCCTGAGGCCGTTGCCCCGGGCCCGAGGTGGGTCACTCGGTGACCCCGAGCTGTTGCTTCGTCGCCATCTGGCCGGTGACGGCTCCGGTGTTCGGCCGCATTGCCGCCGCGGGAGGTAACGATGTCGATCGACTGAACATCGACCTCTCTCCGTGAGCGTGCTCGCCATCGGCGCGGCCGGTCTCGAGAGCGCCAAGCGGCATCCTGTCGGACTCATTCGTCAGGCCGAGATGCTGCTGCTCGCGGTGCCGAGACGGCGGTTTCAACGCAGCGTGCGGGCGATATGGGCACCGCCCAAGAGCCCGTGGCGAGCGGTCGAATCTATGTGCGGAGTGTGCCAAGCGGCGACTAGGGTGACGCAAGGTCCTGCGCGGTGGCTCGGCGCCCCGGGGACGCAACCAGCGAGAAGGGAGCCCCGTAATGATCGTTGTCGCTATTCAGCATCCCGTTGCTGACTATGCCGCCTGGAAATCTGTATACGACGAGAACAACCCGGGAACCATGGGTGCATCGTTCGCACGGGTCAACCGTATGGTCGATGACCCTGACACGATCGTGGTTGTTGCTGGCTTTCAGTCGGTTGACGCCGCCAAGAGCTTCGTCGAGAACCCCGACCTGAAGGACGCAATGGACAGGGCTGGCGTCACCAGTCCACCTCGTATCGAAATGTACGAAGAGGTCGAGGCCAATCAGTACTGATCACCTCGTATCACCCATGTGGGCAGGCTGAAGCCGGGCTGCAAGAGCGTTCGCTCGGGAACCAACAGCGACCGGGTGAGGATGTGGTCTCCGATTGGTGACGGCTGGTTGTCGCCTACAGATCACCCGATCTGCTCGCAGACCGAACGCTTCGCCAGGTGCAATGGATCGGCACGTCGGCGCTCGGCATATCGGCCCGCTCGCGTGTACAGATCGCCGGCTCTCTCGCTATGTATGGGTCGAATGGGGTGCCGGTGCCGCGTTGCGTGCGGCGCTTCCGAGTTTCTCGGCAGACCAGACCAGTTCGACTTGTTCTCCCGACGCGGCCGGGCGTTGGAGATTCGCTCGTTAGCCGGAGACGGCATAGGACCGCTGGTGCAACCGAGCGACGCCAGTCAACGTGCGCACCGTCTAGTACCAGTTACCAATGAGCGAGGTGGGAATGAACAAGGTCGCGCTACGGGACGCTGCAGCCGAGTTGAAGGAGTTCTGGTCTCAGCACACGGTGGGTGAGGCAAATGGCAACCTGTTCAAGGTCGCCAAGGGCATCGGTTCGACCAACTGGCATCAGCATGACGACCAGGACGAAGTCTTCGTCGTGCTGCGTGGGCAGCTCACCATGCAGCTCCGCACCGGGGATGTCGAGCTCAACGAAGGCGACCTGTTCATCGTGCCCCGTGGCGTCGAGCACTGCCCGCAAGCTGACAGTGAGGTGCATCTCCTCCTCGTCGGACCAGAGATCACGTCCACACCCGAAGGCGGCAAGCCTGCCTGGAGCTCTACCGACCAGACATCCCCGACGCCACCCAATAGCGTCGTAAACATCGACCAGCCAATCTGAGCGATAAGCGACCCATGAGTGACACTCACCGTCTTGGGACGACTACAAGACGGCGAAACGGGGTTCCCAGGCGGAATCCCTTACCCTGTAGGTGATTCTGCCACGATTTCAGGCCTCGTCGATGGAGGCGACGCCGGGAATCGAACCCGGGTAGAGGGTTTTGCAGACCCTTGCCTAGCCACTCGGCCACGTCGCCGAGACAAGAAGGCGGTCGGCAGACCGCCCTCGGAGCGGACGACCGGGATCGAACCGGCGACCTCAACCTTGGCAAGGTTGCGCTCTACCAGCTGAGCTACGTCCGCAGACGCGCTGAGGCTACCACGGCAGATTCGGAACAACTATGTGCCGGTCGAGCCGAATCCACCACCCCCACGCGGACTCGGGGGCAGTTCATCGACGACGATGAACTCCTGGGCAACGACGGGGACCACGACAAGTTGAGCGATCCGATCACCACGCGCCACGGCAAAAGGCTCCTCCCCCAAGTTGACCAGGATGACCTGCACCTCCCCGCGATAGCCGGCGTCGATGAGCCCAGGGCCGTTGACAACGGAGATGCCGTGGCGAGCGGCGAGCCCGCTGCGGGGAACGACCAGACCGGCGAAGCCTTCGGGTATGGCAACGGCGATGCCGGTGGGAATCGTCGCTCGAGCGCCGCGGTCGAGTGCGGCATCCACTCTCGCGAGCAGATCGACCCCTGCGTCGCCCTGGTGGGCGACGCGAGGCAGCGGCAGATCGCCGTCGAGTTGCTGGATGAGGATCTCCACTGCGTCGCCCTTCCGCCTGACTACGCGATGGTATCCACGGAGAGACGCCAACTCCGAAGCCACCACCGGTATCTTGGGCGCCATGGCCAGACGCTCCGAAACGAGCGCGCTCCCCGGGAACGACGGGCGCTGGTTCCTCGAGCTGATCGGGGTGATCGAGTCCGAGCCGGAGTCGACTGCCACCTACGCCACGCTCGAGACTCTCGTGCCGCCACCTGTTGCCGACGACAGCACGACGGTTAGCGCGGGGGCTGCCACCGCCGAGGTCGCCGGTGCTCTTCTCGCGGAACCCACCCCAAACGGTGAATTCGTACCCCTCGCCCCCGGCGCCTTCACCGCCGCCGCCACCGCCGACGGTCCCCGCAGACGGCCGGTGTGGTGGATCAGCGGCCTGCTGCTGCTGGTACTCGTCGGAGCCCTAGGAGTCGGCATCTACCTCCTGCCGAGGGCCTCCGACCAAGACGCGGCGGTGCTGGCATCGCAGCACCGCAGTGCGATGGTTGACATGCGCAACGAGCTACCGAGGACGCAGCAAGCTCTGGGCGACCTCACCGATCCCGCCGCTTCTCCCGAGGCGGTATCCGCAGTGCCCGAGGCAATCGCCGCGCTCAGCTCGGTGAGTGGCGGGGCAATCGCCGTGGCGACCGCTCCCATGCCGGCGACCCTCCCGCTTGTCCCAAGAGACGGGTTCGATTCCCTGGAGCCGACCCGAGAGGCGATGACCATCCTTGGCGCCACCGGTCGCGATGTCGCCGGTCGGATCGGGATCGGGTTCACGTACCGCACGTCGATCGAAGCTCTCTTCGGCATCGACGGACTCCCCATCGATGCCCCGGATGACGCCATTGCCGATCTCAGCCTCGCGCTCGCCGAGGATCTCGCCGAAACCGGGCGTCTTATTGCCGACCTGCCACAGGATGCAGGCTTTGTCGCCGTGGCTGAGGCGGCAACCGTCGCTTCGCAGCGTTACCCGACCTGGCAGCTCGAATATCTCGATGCGCTGCGTCAGGGTGACGGTGAACAGGCCGGTGCGCTGGTCGCCGAGCTTGCCGCCGCCCTCCGCACCGTCGATTCGCGCCTCCACACCGCGCTCGGTGTTTTGCGGACCGAACTCGATGGGGTGATCGTCATCCTGGCGGCCGAGCTCGAGGCCGCCATCGACACCGCGCCGGAGTAGCCGACTACGACTCTCTTTCGAGGGCAGCAACCTCACGCTCGAAGTCACTTGCTCCCTGGAATTCCTTGTACACGGATGCGAAACGCAGGTAGGCGACTTCGTCGAGGTCGCGAAGGGCATCGAGGATCTGGCGACCGATGTCTTCGCTGGAAACCACCGCCGATCCGGATCGTGCCCAGGCGTCGACCTCGGCGACAACCGTCTCGACCGCGTCCTCCGCTCCTGGCCGGTCGGCAAGAGCCGCCTCGAGGCCGCGTCGCACCTTCTCGGAATCGTATGGCTGACTGGTCTGATCACGCTTCACGACGGTGACGACGACCGAGGCCCGCTCGAAGGTGGTGAACCGTTGCCCGCAAATGGCGCATTGGCGGCGTCGCCGAATCGCCCGGCCCTCCTCGGAAGGACGCGAGTCGATAACGCGGGTGTCTTCGGTGTCACAGTATGGGCATCGCACGATGGCGGTGAGCGTACCCCACCCGGCGACTTTGGGTCCGGCCACAGCCCGGAGGCGACGGTCGCGCTGGGGAGCCGCGCCGAAGAGTAGGCCGCCGCCGGCACTCCGCTGTTGCCATCTCATGCTCTTGGAAAGGCCCGATGGGCACCGACTCGACCGATTGCACCTGGGTTCGGGTCAAATCGTGCCCGATCCCCCGAGCCGCTACGCGCCCACCGGTAGCTCGAGGACATCCCCGGGCCGGATGACCACAGTCGACAGGTCGTTGAGGTGGCGAATGGTCGCGACAACCCCCCGCAGATCCTCACCCTCCTCGGCAACGGTGTCTGCGATCGACCACAGCGAGTCGCCCGACCGGACCTCGTAGTCGATGGTTTCGACAGGCGAGCCACCGAGGGCATGCACGGCGGTGGCGAGGAGGAGCACGAGCATCACAACGATCGTGGAGATGATGACCAGAGCTCGGGCGCTGGCGCTACGTTGCGAGATCATCTCGTGCTGCCTCCTCGGTGGTCCGCCGTCGTTCGTGGGGCAAGCCCACGACTCGAACGTACCAACGGGGTGTGACACGAAACCGGAAACCGTTGCAGGAGTTGGTTGCACGCCCTACCTCCGAACGTATGTTCGTCGTAGGCGAGAGAATATCGAACACGTGTTCGTCTGTCAACCCGAACGTATGTTCGCAAGAGTCGCAAGTCGCACGTCGCAAATCGCAAGCAAGAGGGGGAAGTCCTAGCGCTCGCTCCATTTTGGGATGGGGCAGAGGCCGGAGACCGAGGACGGAGGGGACTCAGCCCAGCCGACTCACGACTCGCGACTCGGGACTCGCGACGTCCCTGGTAGCCCGATTCGGTAGCGGACCTCGGAGAGGGATTCGCCGAAGGTCTCATCGATCTTCGTTGCGTCGTCGAGGCGCCATCCTCCTGCCTCGTAGAAGGCGCGGCCTCTGGCGTTGGTGTCGAGCACCCACAGCGTGGCGGCGAAGAAACCGCTGTCTCGTAACCAGGCGAGCGACTGCACCATGATGTCCCGCCCGTGGCCGTGGTCCCAGTGGTCGGGAGTCACGTAGATCGCCAGCACCTCACCGATCCGGTCGCTGTCGAGGTCCTCGTCCCGCGTCGGTCCGACCTGTGCCATGCCCACCACCTCACCGAGGTGCTCGGCGACGAACATGGCACTCCGTGGCGGTGGTTCGGCAAAGAACCGGTTCCATTGGGCGGTCCGCCCCTCGACGGTCAGCCGATCGATCACTGAATCGGGTATCAGCCCCCGATAGACGCCGATCCAAGAGGCAACCTGTACCCGAGCAATGCTTTCGGCATCGGCTGCCGATGCCCACCTGATCATCCCGCGATGGTCGTCGCCGGAAGGGCATGACGCAATGATCGAACATATGTTTGGTCGACATCCCTTTCTCCACTACCGTTCTATGTACAAAGAGAGGTGGAGCGATGGCACAGCGACAGGATCTCACCGACAGACAGCGACAGATCCTCGATCTCATCACCGAGACCGTGAATGATCGAGGATATCCACCCTCGGTTCGAGAGATCGGCGCCGCGGTGGGCCTGTCATCCCCTTCCACCGTTCACAGCCATCTGACGGCGTTGGAGCGTTCCGGCCACCTGAGGCGTGATCCGTCAAAGCCGCGGGCGATCGAAGTCATCGACGACGGGCGTCAAGAGATCTCGCTGCACCGGGCACCAGTTCGCGACGTCCCACTGGTAGGCAGTATCGCCGCCGGATCGCCGATCCTCGCCGATGAGGACATCGAGGAGATCTATCCGCTCCCAACCGAGTTCGTCGGACACGATCCGGTCTTCATGCTGCACGTTCGCGGCGACTCGATGGTCGACGCCGGGATATTCGAGGACGACTACGTCGTGGTCCGCCGCCAACAGAACGCCGACGATGGCGACATCGTGGCCGCGCTGGTCGGTGACGATGAGGCGACCGTCAAGCGCCTCAGGCGCAAGGACGGCAGGGTAATTCTCGAGGCGGAGAACCCGGCCTACCCACCGATGGTATTCACCGAGGGGGTCGAGATCCTCGGCATCGTGATCGCCCTCCTCCGCCGCGTTCACTGAGGCGAAGCGAAGCTGAGCCGTGGCCCGAGCGGCCCGCCGCCGCAGGCGGCAAAAACGAGAAACAAGGACCCACCTCCGTCGCGACACCGACCAGGGTTCGACGACCTTCCAGATCGGCGCGCTTCTACAGCTCGCCGCGATAGACGATCCTGGCCGGTCCGGTCATCCAGGCCCCGGCGTCGTCGAACTCGACAAGGAGATCACCGCCTGGCAACTCGACGGTGATGGCATCCCCGAGGCCGTCGGTCGCCCTCTTGGCGAAGGCCGAGGCCGCGGCACCGGTCCCCGAGCCGGTGGTTTCACCAACCCCACGCTCCCACACCCGAACCCTGATGCGATCCTCACCGGTCGTCGCCACGAACTCCACGTTGGCGCCATCGGGAAAGATGGGGTCGCTACCGATGCGGGGACCGATCTCGGCTACCGCGGTCTCTTCGACATTGTCGACATAGAGCACGGCATGCGGGTTGCCAACGCCAACCGGCCGCACCGTATGGCCGGCCACGATCATCTCCTCTGTCCTGAAGGCGTGCGGCACCCCGACGAACGCCTTGACCGATCCATCATCACGTACCGATACCGGATGATCGCCGACGGCGCTCTCCACAACGAACTCGGCACCGTCGACGTACCCGTCGGTCAAGGCGAGTAGCGCGATACAGCGCAGGCCGTTGCCGCACATCTCGACCTCCCCGCCGTCCGCGTTCCAATATCTCATCCGGACACGAGTCGCATCGATCGGGGTCATTTCGAGCACACCGTCGGCGCCGACGCCGGTGTGGCGAGCGCACCACGCCACGATCTGATCCGGGTTGGGGTCGATCGGCTCGATGATCGTGATGAAGTCGTTGCCGAGCCCTTCGACCTTTACGAAATCCATGTCCCCTCGAGATGCGACCAGGCGGTTTCTAGGCGTTCGTCCCGGTCATGGTGCCACGGAATCCAGTGGATCCGTGGATCTCGACGAAAGAAGGTTCGTTGTCGCTTTGCCAGACCCATCGTGGCACGGATTGCATCCTCCCGGCCCTCGCGCAGAGCAATCTCCCCGGTTACGACAGGGATCAGTTGCTTGTAGCCGACCGCCTGTCGAGCAGTTCGGCCGAGACGCGACACCAACTTCGCCACCTCGTCGAGGAAACCGGCATCCAGCATGGCATCGAGCCGCGCCGCTACGCGTGCGGCGAGCGCGTCGCCGGGGTCGACCCCGATCCCGATGAACGGGCGTGACGGGTCGTAGTCACGCACCGCGGTTGACGCAGGACGACCGGCGCGGCTCGACGGGGTAGCTCCGGTGAGCCTGAGGATTTCCACGGCGCGGATCACCCGCCGCGGGTTGGACAGGTCGACAACATCCGCTGCGGCAGCATCGGCGGCGATGAGCTCATCTACCAGGTCTTCCCGTGACACGGCTTCCAGCTCAGCTCGGAGCCCGTCGTCGGTCGGCGGGAACTCGAGCGGGTCCACCAGGGAACGCAGATGCAGCCCCGATCCTCCAGCCAGGACCGCGGGTCGGCCCTCATCGGAGAGCCGATCGAGGACGACCGCGCCTTCCTGCTGGAACCGGGCCACGCTCAATTCTTCGGAGGGATCCACCAAATCCACCAGGTGGTACCCGAAGCGGGAACGAGTCTCCGCATCGGGTTTCGCGGTGCCGATATCCATTTCCCGATAGGTCTGCATCGAGTCGACCGACACGATGTCGGCGCCGAGACGCGCGGCGAGCGCCTCGGCGAGATGTGACTTGCCGGAGGCGGTCGGACCGACGACGGCGACGAGGGTCAGACCAGAACTCCCTCGAGGTAGTGAGGCGCGGCCCTGGTGATGCGAACGTCGAGAAACGACCCGGGTCGAAACGTCCCCGCCACATGCACGATCCGGTTTCCTCCGGTTCTCGTGGTAGCAACCGACGGGTCGCGCCGCGACGGCCCTTCCACGAGGACTTCAGCCCGATTCCCGACCGCCGCTTGGTTGTGCTCGAAGGTGATGCGGTTTTGTTGTTCGACCAGCCGGTCGAACCGCTCCTTGACGACCACGTGATCCACCTGATCGCTCATCTCCGCGGCAGGGGTCCCGGGACGTGGTGAGAACTGGAACATGAAGGCGTTGTCAAATCGAGCCTCGGCCATCACTGCCAGGGTTCGCTCGAAGTCCTCCTCGGTTTCGCCGGGGAACCCGACGATGACGTCGGTGGATACCGACAGGCCTGGGATGATGCCTCGGGCCATGGCGAGTTTGGCGAGGAACCGTTCGGCGGTATACCCACGATGCATGGCGGCCAAGATTCGGTCGCTGCCCGATTGCAGCGGCAGATGGAGTTGATCGGCCACGGACGTCGTCTCCGCCATCGCATACACGACATCTTCCTTGATGTCTTTGGGGTGCGGGCTGGTGTAGCGGATCCTCCTGATCGCGTCGATGCTGCCGACACGGCGGAGGAGATCGGCGAAGAGCGGTTTGCGCCCATTCAGATCGAGGTCGCGACCGTAGGAGTTGACGTTTTGGCCGAGCAGCGTGATCTCGACGACGCCGTCCGCGGCGAGGCCTTCCACCTCGCCGATGATGTCGCCCGGCCGTCGGCTGATCTCGCGGCCGCGTACGATCGGGACGATGCAGAACGTGCAACCGTTGTTACACCCGATAGTGATCGTCACCCAGGCCGAGTGGTCGCTCTCTCGCTGCACGGGAAGATGGGATGGGATGTCGTCGTGGTTCGTAGTCTGCTCCCACACCTCGGTGACGGGCCCCCACTCGTCGACGTGGTCGAGCAGATCGAGAACGCGGTGCGTGTTGTGGGTGCCGAACACCACATCGACCCAGTCGGCCCGCTCCCGCACCAGGTCCTTGTCCTTTTGGGCGGCGCAACCTCCAACGGCGATCCGCATGCCTGGGCGGCTTTCCTTTGTCGATTTCAACATACCGAGGTACCCGTACAGCTTCTGGTCGGCGTTCTCACGGATCGTGCACGTGTTGAGGACGACCAGATCGGCGTCTTCGGCGCGATCGACCCTGGTCATACCGTCGGTGTCGAGCAGCCCGGCGATCCGTTCCGAATCGTGGTCGTTCATCTGGCAGCCGAAGGTGCGTATGAAGTAGGTGGAACCCACCCTGCGGGGGCTTCGCCTCATCGTCGGCATGGCGAGCAGTGTCGGTTGGGTCATGTTGCTCATGGTCGTCGTAGTAGTCGGTTGCCGTGGCACCAGTTGTGCTGTGTTTCCCGCTCTTGCCGCCTTCGGCGGCGGGCCGCTCGGGCCCCGCTCAACATCGCTTCGCTCGTTTCGCTCAACGGGCGAAATCCTTGGCCCTGAACTCCCGGATGACGGTCACTTCGATTTGACCTGGATACTGTAGGTCCTCCTCCAGTCTTCTCGCGATGCGTCGCGACAGCGCAGAGGCGGCCAGATCATCCACCGTGCCGGGGTCGACTACTACCCGAATCTCGCGCCCGGCCTGGAGGGCGAACACTCGCTCCACACCGTCGAACGCGGCGGCAATTTCCTCCAGCCGCTCCAGACGCCGCACGTACGACTCCAGCGCCTCCCGCCTGGCGCCTGGACGAGCCGCAGACACCGCATCGGCGGCCTGGACGAGGACCGCGGTCAATGTGCGCGGCTCGACCTCGTTGTGGTGAGCCTCGATGGCATGGACGACGGCTGGGCTCTCTTCGAAGCGGCGGGCTATCTCGGCTCCTACCAGCGCATGCGAGCCACCGATCTCATGAGAAACGGCCTTGCCGATGTCATGGAGGAAGGCAGCACGACGCGCCTCCACTTCATCCGCGTTCAACTCTGCGGCCAGCATCCCTGCGATATGGGATGACTCGACGAGGTGGTTGAGGACGTTCTGTCCGTAGCTTGTCCGGTATTTCAGCCGGCCGAGGAGAGTGACCAGCTCCGGGTGCATCTTGGTGAGCCCGACCTCCAGAAGCGACCACTCCCCTGCGTCCCGAATGGATTGCTCGACATCTTCACGTGCTTTGGCGTACGCCTCCTCAATCGAAGACGGGTGGATCCGGCCACCCTCCACCAATCGTTCCAGGGCACGCCTCGCGATTTCTCTGCGCACCGGGTCGAAGGTAGACACCGACACCGACTCCGGGGTGTCGTCGACGATGAGGCTCACTCCGGTGACTGACTCGAAGCTGCGGATGTTCCGCCCGTCCCGACCGATGATCCGTCCCTTCATGTCGTCCGAGGGGAGCGGCACCACCGAGACCGTCGTCTCCGAGACCACCTCAGCGGCGAGACGCTGGATGGCGGTGGCCAGGATCCTCTGAGCACGTCGTTCCGCCTCTTCCCTGGCGCGGACGTCCAGGTCCCTGACCAGCACCATGGCGTCCCGTTTTGCCTCTGCTTCAACCTTTTCCAACAGCTCGGCCTTCGCCGCCTTGGCGTCGAAACCGGCGATTCGCTCCAGACCCTGCCGAGCTTCTTCTTTCACCGCCTCGGCAGCGGAGACGGCGTCGGAGGCAGCTTGCTCCCGGGTGAGCACAAGCTCCTCACGCTGGGCCAGGTTGCCTGCGCGCTGCTCGAGGGTGGCCTCGCGCTGGACATGCCTGGCCTCCTGTGAACCCATCTCCACCCTGCGGTGCTCGAGAGTCGCATCCTCGCGGTCGCGATACACCTCGGCCTTTGTTCGCGCCTCTTCCTCGGCCCTGGTCAAGATATGCTGCGCTTCGAGTCGTGCCTCGGCAAGTGCCTCGCTCGGGGTTTCCACCCGCTGAATCCGTCGCGATAGCACGTAGCCACCGACGAAGGCGACGACCGTCATTGCGACGTAGAGCGCCACCAACACCCACTGTTCCATCACTGCCTCGTTCCGACGGCCCAAAAAACGCAGCATGCCGAGCCACTAGGGCTCGGCACACACCGGGCACAACACCGCACAAGTTGGGGGATTAGTCCCCTTCGCTCATTGAGGCTGCTGCTCTCCGGGTCGACATTCTCGTTCTGGTCCGCTTGGTAGGTTGTGTTTCGGTATGTGTCGTTAGTGCGATCCTACCCGAAGACGGCCGCCGGCGAAACGCGAAATCTCAGAAGGTCAATCACTGCCCTCCGTGGGCGCGTTGGCTGCTTTGCCTACGACCTCTGATGACACTTCATCTGTCGCGGCATCAGCATCGGTTTCGTCGACGATAACCCCGACCGCCCGGAGCACCTGATCGTGGAGCTGCACGGCGATCTCCGGGTTGTCGCGGAGGAACTCCTTGGCCTTCTCACGTCCCTGGCCGAGTTGTTCCCCGTCGTAGGTGAACCAGGCACCGGCCTTCTTGACGATGCCCTCCTCGACTGCGACATCGAGCAGACTCCCTTCGCGAGAGATGCCATCGCCAAACATGATGTCGAACTCGGCAAGGCGGAACGGTGGGGCCACCTTGTTCTTGGCGATCTTGGCCCGCACCCGGTTGCCAATGTTGTCGGTCCCCGACTTGATCGCCTCGATGCGCCGCACATCGATCCTCACGGTCGCATAGAACTTGAGGGCGCGGCCGCCGGGGGTGGTTTCTGGCGACCCAAACATCACACCGATCTTCTCTCGTAGCTGGTTGATGAAGATCACTGTGGTCTGGGAGCGGTTGATCGATCCCGCCAGCTTGCGCAGCGCCTGGGACATGAGTCGTGCCTGAAGACCGACGTGGACGTCGCCCATGTCGCCCTCGAGCTCGGCGCGCGGCACCAGCGCCGCCACCGAGTCGATCACGACCACGTCGAGGGCGCCGGAGCGGATCAGCATGTCGGTGATCTCGAGCGCCTGCTCCCCCGTATCCGGCTGCGAGATGAGCAGCTCGTCGACGTCGACGCCGATCGCCCTGGCGTACATCGGGTCGAGGGCGTGCTCGGCGTCGATGAACGCCGCCATCCCCCCGGTGCGTTGGGCCTCAGCGATAACGTGCAGGGCCAATGTCGTCTTTCCGCTCGCCTCCGGTCCGTATATCTCAACGATCCGACCGCGAGGAACGCCACCGATACCGAGAGCGAGGTCGAGGGACAGCGCCCCGGTGGAGATGGCGTCGATTTGGCGGATCTCCTCGTCGCCCAGTTTCATGATGGCGCCCTTGCCGAACTGACGCTCGATCTGGGTCATCGCCATCTCGAGATTCTTTTCCCGGTCGTTGTGGTCTATGGCCACGATGGTCTCCTTCTCCGACTACTACCCCGAACGTACCGGGTGCCTGTGACAGATTCGCGTCCGAGAACAACACTCATGTTATTCAGGGAGTGGTCGATACGATAGGCGAACGTCTGTTCGATGTCGAGGATGAGCCGAGGGTATCCCGTCGTGCGTGCTTGGAGTCACCCTCAGTGAGCTTCCAAGCACGTACGACGAAAACAATGCGAGGGTGAGACGGCGGCTACAGCTCGACCTCGTCGACGACTTCGTAGCGGGCCCCGTCTCGATCGAGGATGCTGCGGTACAGGGTGACCCGGTCGACGGTCTGCGTCAGCGGGAACGGCGGAACCGAGTCGACGAGGGTGCCCACGTCCTTCCTTGGCCGGATCCGGGACAGCGTCACATGGGCATGGAAGGGTCGATCCTCCGGATCGAACCCGGCAGCCTGTGCCGCCTCTTCGCATACCGCGGCCAGTGCGGCGGCCCGATCGCTCCCACGCCCGACGCCCAGCCACAACACCGTCGCACGCGCCGGTCGGGCGAAGCCGCCGAGACCGTCGAAGCCGAGCACGAACGGCTCTGTGACCGCGTGGTCGTCGAGAAAGGCGAGAACCCGATCGCGCTGGCGCTCCTCGGTCGCTCCCAGGAAGCGCAACGTCAGATGCCAGTTGGCGGGAGGGACCGGCTTGCCCGGCAGCCGCCCGGCCTCATCGTCGAGGAACGCGGCAAGCCCGTGCCGGACATCGTCGGAAAGGGCCACAGCCAGGAACAGGCGCTCGGTCAGCTGCTCCCCCACGGCACCCCCTGCAGCGACATCCTCAACCATTGCAGCGCCGCAGTCGACGCAAAGACACGGACGCGTTCCCGATCCCCCGGCAGCCGGATCGACCGGCTCGACATCCCCTCAGGGATCGCCACCGCGACCACGATGGTCCCGAGCGGTTGCTCCAACGGGTCGGGGCCCGCCGACCCGGTGACCGCAACCACCACGTCCGCCCCCAGGACCCGGCGCGCCCCATGCGCCATTGCCTCGGCCACCGGCAAGCTGACAACGCCATGTTCGGCGATCAGCGACGAATCCACTCCGAGCATCGACTCCTTCACCGCGGTGTCGTACGCCACAACCGAACCTCGAAAGGCCCGACTCGCCCCTGGCACCGAGGTGATGCGCGTCGCCACCATGCCACCGGTCGCCGACTCAGCGGTCCCAACCGTCCACCCACGTTCGGCGAGCGCATCGAGCACAACGACCTCAACCGTCTCGTCGTCACTCCCGAAGATGCGATCGCCGAGCCGCTTTCGAATCTCCGCTTCGATTGGTGCGATCAACGTCTCGGCTTCGGCGATCGAGGCGGCCTTGGCCGTGATCCGGATTTTGATCTCGCCACCGGACGCCAAGAACGCGATGGTGGGGTTGGCCGATGCGTCGAACAGATCGGCGAGGCGCTCACCAATCGCCGACTCTGGCTCCCCCCAGGACCGGAGCAGCCGGCTCTTCACCACCGAGCTGCCTTCGCCGGCCAAGGCTGGGATCACCTCATTGTCAAGCATCCAGTGCATCTCCGCCGGAACTCCAGGCAGGGCGAACACCTCTGCCCGGTCGATCTGGATGCGGATCCCCGGAGCCGTGCCCTTGGGGTTGAGGATGAAGGCCGCTCCTTCCGGGCGCTCGGCCTGTTGCAGATTCGACTCCGGCATCTCCCGCCCGCTGCGATGCCACCGCTCACGAAGCCGCTTTGCCTGCTCGTCGTCGAAGACGAGGGAAACGCCGGCCGCCTTCGCCAACGCTTGGCGGGTGACATCGTCTTTGGTCGGGCCGAGTCCCCCAGTGATGATCACCGCGTCTGCACGGGCGGAAGCCTCCAGGATCGCCGCCGTCATCCGCTCTTCGTTGTCACCGACCACGGACTGGCGGTAGTGATCCAATCCGGCCTCGGCGAGGCGCTCACCGATGTGGGCGGCGTTGGAATTCACGATCTGGCCGAGCAATAGCTCGGTGCCGATGGCGATCACCTCCACGCTCATGCGGGTCCGACCACCGTGGCGTTCACATCGGTGCCGTAACCGCCGGTGATCTCAACGGTCAGCCACTCTCCAGGCTCACCGCGATCCAGCAGCACCACACCGTCGATCTCCGGAGCCTCTCGATACGAGCGTGCGACCGGCTGGCCGGCCTCGACCTGATCGACGACCACCGAAAGGGTGCGGCCAACCTGGGCGATGGTCGCCTCCGTGGTGATGTCGTCCTGGAGAGCCTGCAGGTAGCGGAGCCGCTCCGCCTTGACCTCCTCCGGCAACTGGTCGCTCATGGTGGCTGCCGGGGTCCCTTCTTCCGGTGAGTACAGAAAGAACCCCGCCCAGTCCAGGCGGACGTCACCGAGGAAGGAGGCCAGGTCATCCACGTCGTCGTCGGTCTCGCCGGGGAAGCCGACGATGAAGCTCGACCGCAGCGCCGCGTCTGGAGCCGCGTCACGGATGGACTCGATGAGGTCGCGATGATGGTCACCCGATCCCGGCCGCCTCATCGCCCGCAGCAGGCGGGCAGAGCTGTGCTGAAGCGAGAGGTCGAAGTAGTCGGCGATCCGATCGTTGCTCGTCATCTCCTCGATCAGTGCAGGGCGAATCTCCTTCGGGTACAGGTAGAAGAGCCGCAACCGGCGCAGTCCATCGACGGCCGACACCGATCGGATCAGGCTCACGATGTCGCCGTCTCCGGTATCGCGGCCATAGGCGGCGAGGTCCTGGGCGACGAGCCCGATCTCGGCAACGCCGGCAGCCGCCAGCTTCGCCGCCTCGTCGCGGATGTTGTGTGGGGCGCGCGACCGCTGTTTGCCGCGGAACTGTGGGATGGCGCAGAACGTGCACATCTTGTCACAGCCTTCGGCGACCTTGACGTAGGCCCACGGGGTGGAGGGCGTCGGTCGGCGGGTCTCGTAGAGAATGTCCATGTGCGAGCGCCGAGCGGGCCCGATCGTGATCGGTGTCCATTTCCGAAGCGCATCGAGTCGGTCGACGAGCTCCGGGTACCGATCCAGCCCGATGATGGCGTCCGCCTCCGGGAGGGCTTCGGCGAGCTCTGACTCGTAACGCTGGGCCATGCACCCGACGACGACGAGGCTGGCGTCTTCGCGTTTGTGGTCGGCGAGGTCGAGGATGGTGTCGATGGACTCCTGGCGCGCCGCCTCGATGAAGGCGCACGTGTTGACCATGACCACATCGGCCGATCCCGGCGCTTGCGCCGTCGCATATCCTGCGGCGGCCAGCATGCCGAGGATCTTGTCGGAGTCGACCTCGTTCTTGGCGCACCCGAGCGTCGTCAGCCAAACGGTGGGGGCTTCAGTTGGTTGAGTCACTGCGGCCGTAGCGTAGGAGTCCGCTTGATCGAGGCCTCGTCGATCCCGTCTTTGGGACCGCGGAGAGCGGCCGGATGCTCGACGGTGGGCTATATCTGTCGATAGCGGCCGCGGAAGTAAACCAGCGGATCGTCGAGGGTTGCAGCGTCGACCTCATCGATGTCTGCGGAATACAACAGCGAGTATCCCTGCTCCACCGCCGCCGCCCCCGAGCAGTAGGCGCGGCTGCCGACATCGGTCAGCACCGGCCCCCACTCCCCATCCTCGAATGCCACCCCGGAAAACAACCCGCCGGGGCTGGGGCGGCGTTCGGCGAAGATCTCCGATATCGCCCGATGGTCGGATTCGAGGATGTGGACGACAAACCTGCCGGTGCGGTCGATCGCATCGCATAGGTCGGCGATAGGTGCCGCCAGGAAGTGGACCTTGCCGGGCTCGCCTTCGGAAACCATGATCGACGATACGGTCATCCCGCTGCGATCGGTGGCGTCGCCTGCCGTGATCACCGTGACCGGGGCGGCGAGCCGGCCCCGGAACCGGCGAACCGGCTCGCGGTCCTCCTCCGGGGTCAGGAACGGATGAACGCCCTCGTGGATCTCCCCGGTCATCGAAACCTACGAAGGTCGCGGCCCATCAATGCGCATCCGGGATCTCGACACCCCGGTCGATGAGGATGCCCTTGATCCTGCCGATCCTGGCCTTGACCTCCGGCATCCCACCTGCGGCATCTATCTGCTGGTTGAGCGACACGCCTCCCCAGCCCTCGGCGCCGGGCCCGGCAGCGCTACCGCCGGATTGTTTGACCATATCGATGCGTCGACCCTCCAGCTCGGAGAGTCGGCCGCGGAGACCGGAAAGCTCGTCGAGCATGTCCTCGGTTGGCCGTCGCGCATCGAAGTCGACGCGGAAGGCGACGGCCTCCCTGCGTAGCTGGTCGCGGAGTTGCAGCAGTTCGTAGCGTTCGGCAAAGGAGTCGTCGGCGAGGTCGATCAGTTCACGCTGCACCCGGGCCAACGCTTGCGTGATTCGATCCAGGTCCGCCCACGCCATGTCTTGCCTCCTCGATGCCAGATTACGTGCTGATGGGGCCGTCCGGGACCGCTCGGCCGTTGAAAAGGGTAGCGGCCGTCGGGTATCGTCGTCTGCACGCGATTCGAGGACGCCATGCCCCACATGCAGGACGACTTTCCGCTGTTGATGTCCACTCTCTACGACCACGGGGTTCGCCACTACCCCGATCAGGAGATCGTCTCGGTCGACTCGGACCTGAGCATCACCCGCACGACCTACGCCAACACCGATGCCCGGGTCCGGCGCCTGGCTACGGCTTTCTTCGAGCGCCTCGGGCTCGAGGTGGGCGATGTCATCGGCACGTTCGCCTGGAACAACCATCGCCACCACGAGCTGTACTGGGCGACGGCGAACACCGGAGTGATGTGCCACACACTCAACCTCCGGCTGTTCCCAGAGCAACTCGTGTACGTCATCAACCACGGCGGGGACCGCGTGTTGTTCGTCGACGAGAATCTGGCAGGGCTCCTTGCGCCGATCGTCGACCAGCTCGAGACCGTGGAGCGGTTCGTAGTCATGGGCGGGGACGCCGCCGACAGCGGGCTGCCCGATCCGCTCGCATACGAGGAATTGATCGATGGCCTCGACGAGCACGGTCCATGGCCCCAGCTCGACGAGCGCAGCCCGCTCATGCTCTGCTACAGCTCGGGGACCACAGGAAACCCAAAGGGTGTGGCCTATACGCAGCGTTCCACCTACCTGCACACGATATCCTGCTTGGCCAACTTCCCGATCCTTGCGACCGACAACGTGCTGCCGGTGGTGCCGATGTTCCACGCCTCCGCGTGGGGATACCCGTTCCAGGCCGTCACGATGGGCGCCAAGCTCACCTACCCCGGGCCGGATCTCTCGGCAGAAGGGCTGGTGAAGCTCTTCCTGGACGAGGTCGTCACCTTCTCCGCCGGTGTGCCCACGGTGTGGCTCGGAATCCAACAGTACCTCGACGCCAACCCCGACATCGAGTTGCCCAGCATGCGGGCGTTCCTGTGCGGCGGCTCTGCGGTGCCTCGGGCCATGACCGACTGGTTCTGGAGGAATCGGGGGATTCGGGTCGTGCAGGGGTGGGGAATGACCGAGACCAACCCGATTGCTTCGGTATCGCTGCTCATGCCGTGGATGGAGGAGTGGGACTTCGAGCGGCAGCTCGACGTGTTCGAGACCCAGGGCCGGATCGTGCCCGGCCTCCAATACAAGATCGTCGACGAGTTCGGCGAGGAGCTCCCCCACGACGGAGAGGCATTCGGTGAGCTGCTCATTCGTGGGCCGTGGATCGCCGCCGAGTACTACCACGATGACCGGACCGAGCAATCGTTCGTCGACGGCTGGTTGCGCACCGGCGACGTGTGCAAGGTCACCCCTGAGGGATACATCAAGATCACCGATCGTGCCAAGGACCTCATCAAGTCCGGCGGAGAGTGGATCTCGTCGATCGACCTCGAGAACGAGATCATGGCGCATCCGGACGTCGCCGAGGCCACGGTTGTCGGGTTGAAACACGTCAAATGGCAGGAGCGCCCGGTGGCGTTTGTGGTGGTACGGGAGGGTGCGACCGTCACCGCGGACGACATCTCCGAGCACCTCGCCGATCGGGTGGCGAAATGGTGGCTCCCCGACGAGATCGTGTTCGTCGACGAGATCCCGAAGACCGGGACCGGTAAGTTCGATAAGAAAGTGGTCCGGGACCAGTACGCCGACCTGTTGATGTAGAAACGTATCACGTATCACGTATCACGTATCGGAAGGCTGGCAACTCGGGGACTTGCGACTTGCGTCTTACAACACCTCGCTCAACTCGTCTTCGGTGACCAGGACCGTCCTCGGCTTCGACCCCTCGGACGGTCCGACGATCCCTCTGTTCTCGATGATGTCCATCACCCTTCCTGCCCTGGCAAAACCGATGCGCAGCTTGCGTTGCAGCATCGAGGTCGAGCCGAGCTGGCTGCGCACTACCAGCTCGATGGCCTGACGGACGATGTCGGGGTCCTCGCCCTCGTACTCCTCGTCGGTTGCCTCGCGTTTCCTGGCAACCTCGAACACCTCCGAGTCCCGATAACGCGCCTCCTGCTGTTCCTTGACAAAGGCGACGACCCGGTGCACCTCGGCCTCCGACACCCACGCACCCTGGATACGCTCCGGCTTCGGCTCTGTCGCCGTCACCACCAGCATGTCGCCGAGGCCGACCAGTTTCTCCGCTCCCACCTGGTCGATGATCACGCGGGAGTCGGTCTGTGATGTCACCGAGAAGGCAAGGCGCGACGGGATGTTGGCCTTGATCACACCCGTGATCACGTTGACCGAGGGACGCTGTGTCGCCAGGACGAGATGGATGCCAACGGCACGGGACATCTGGGCGATCCTGACGATCGAGTCCTCGACGATTCGACCGGCAACCATCATCAGGTCATTGAGCTCATCCACGACGATCACGATGTGGGGGAAACGATCGAACCGGTCCTCATCCAGGCCGCCGGCGTCGCGCTTCTCCCGATACGACTCGATGTCGCGGACCCCGGCGTCTGCGAGGAGGTCATAGCGGCGATCCATCTCGGCGACTGCCCACTGCAAGGCGTCTGCCGCCTTCTTTGGATTGGTGATCACCCTCGTCAGGAGATGCGGTGCGCCGTTGTAATGGCCGAGCTCGACCCGCTTTGGGTCCACCAGGATGAGCCGGACCTCGTCGGGCCGCGCCCGCATCAGCACCGAGGTCAGCAGGGCGTTGATGCACGAGGACTTTCCGGCACCGGTGGCGCCGGCGATGAGCATGTGCGGCAACTCGGTGAGCCGGAGCAAACGCGGGCTCCCACTGACATCCTTGCCGAGCCCAACGAGCATGGGGTCGTGGTCGTTGGAAGCCTCCGGGCTCGCCAGGATGTCGCCGAGAGTGACGACGTGGCGCTTCCGATTCGGTACCTCGATACCGATCGCGGAGCGGCCGGGGATGGGCGCGAGGATGCGCACATCGGGCGAAGCCAGGGCGTAGGCGATGTCGTGGGACAAATTGGTGACCCGCGCCACCTTGACCCCTGGAGCCAGCTCGATCTCGTACCGAGTGACGGTTGGGCCGGGAACGATCCGGGTGAGCCTGGCGTCGACGCCGTGCTGGCGAAGTGAATCTTCGAGCTCGGCCGCAGTCTGCTCGAGCGAGCGCTTGTTGGTGTCGGCGGCCGGGCCCGCCTCGAGGAGCGACAGCGGTGGGAGAGTGTATCCGTCGACATCGACCACCTGTGGGACCATTGCCTGGGACGGCTTCGACTTCCCTGGCGCGTTCCTGTCCGCCTTCGGACCCTTTTTCGGCGCCTTCTTCGCCTGAGGAGCCGGCTCCTCGCCCACCGGTGACGGGTCGACATGGACGCTGGGTTGCCGGGGACCCGCCGTTCGATCCAGACCGAGCCATGACCGCAAACGCCCGAACGACGAAGCGATGGTGTGTCCGACATCGCGGATCGTGGATCTGGTGAGGATCAGCGTTCCGGTGGCGATCACCGCAAACAGCACCAGGAACGATCCCCAGAACCCGAGGAGTCGCCGCAGCGGGAAGGCAACGAGGGCGCCGATGACGCCGCCGCTCTCCTGCACCTGATCGAGATTGCCGGCGAGAGCGACCGATCCGGTCAGCAGATGGAACATCGCCAGTGTCCCCAGATACACGATGACGACGCCGGCGACCAACCGCCCGACCTTGACCCTCGGGAAGATGCCGACCAGCGCGATACCGATCACGGCGACTACCAGCGGCAGGCCATATGCCCACGCACCGAGAAGGAATCTCGTAGTCGCGGAGACTCCTGCCCCGACCGGGCCGGACAGGCCAAAGTAAGACAGTGCCACCAACAGGGCAGCGACGATGAGCACAACACCCCAGACGTCGTCGGTGTGACGCCCAAGGCGCTCCCTCATCCGTTCCCTGCTCGCCCGCAGCGCGCGAACGACCCTGGTCCGGAACGGGATCCGTTTGTTCTTGCTGGCCCTACTCCGCCCATTCGCCCCGCGGCGCTTGGTCCGCGTAGCCATAGGACGGGTCACGTTACAGGAGGTCTCGTCACAGACCAACCACCCTTCGCGCGCGTCCAACCGCGGAGAGTTACAGCTGTGTAGTTCGCGACGGCTCATTTGGCGAACCCAGGGCTCCCAGGGCGATATATCGCCCTGTTCTGTTGCAGCACATCCCTGACACATGTCGCGGGTCTTCCCTGACAGTGTTGGGGGTATGTGGAGTGAGATTGCCATGAGTGTGCGTCGTGCCATCGCGGAGGCGGATGTGT
>JADFIY010000010.1 GCA_022566415.1 Acidobacteriota bacterium | reverse complement strand
CGAGGGCGTTTGACGTGAGTTGTGTTGATCGAGAGCGTCGTTCGACGAACTAGTGCTCGGGCAGCCCGGATGTGGTGGCGCCTACTCGGTGCAACTTCATCAGGTTGGTGGTGGCGCGGATGTTGGGCGGGGTGCCGGCCACCATGATGACCGCTTCGCCCTGGGTGGCGATGCCACGCTCCAGCAGGTCCTTCTCGGTGAAGCTGAGCATGTCGTCGGTCGATTGGTGGGCCCTTGACGGCAGGGGGGTGATCCCTCCATACAGCGCCATCCGCCGATAGGTCCCATCGTGCGTGGTGTAGGCGTAGACATCGGCGCGGGGCCGGTATTTGGAGAGCAACCTCGCCGTCGAACCGGTTTCGGTAAAGGCGACGATGGTGTCCAGCCCCAGCCGGTTCGAGGTGTCGACGGAGGCCTGGGCAACGGCAGAGGCAAACGGGGCGCGGTCGGCGAGGTTGGATGCCCCCGGATCCCTGCCAAAATCCGGGCTCGCTTCGGCCTCGCGACAGATGACGTCCATCGCCATGACCGCACGGGCCGGGTAGTCGCCGATGGCAGTCTCTGCCGACAACATCACGGCGTCGGTGTCCTCGAGGACGGATCGGTAAACATCGGTCACCTCGGCCCGTGTCGGCCGCGGACTGCTGATCATCGACTCGAGCATCTCGGTGGCGGTGATCGAGATCTTCCCTGCGTTGTTCGTCTTTTTCAAGATCTCGCTTTGCGCTCGGGGGATGCTCTCCAGGCTGAGCTCGACACCAAGATCGCCACGCGCCACCATCACCCCGTCGGCGACGGTGAGAATGTCATCGAGGTTCCGATAGCCGAGCGCCGACTCGATCTTGGCGATGATCGGCGTCTCCCCCACATGTTGCCGGATCTTTCGGATGTCGTCCGCAGAGGAGATGAAGGATGCCGCTACGAAGTCGAAGCCGAGCTCCTGCCCGAACCGGAGGTCGTCTTCATCCTTGGGCGTGATGACCGGTGTCGTCGTTGATGATCCCGGAAACGCCGCTCCCTTGTGGTCCAGCAGTTCTCCACCCTGGATCACCCGTGCCTCGGTTCCGTGGCTGCCGACGGAGACCACCTCGAGAGCGATCACACCGTCGGAGCACAGGACCCGCGCCCCTGGCTCCAAGTCGACCGAGTCGAGGTAAGCGACGTGGAGCGTTTGGGCATCTCCCTCGCCCTCGCCGGAAACGAGTGACACCGTCGAGTCGGTCACGAGTTCCACCCGGCCACCGGGAAAGGTGCCGACCCTGATCTTTCGGCCCTGGATGTCCTGGAGCGTGGCGATTGGCAGGCCGAGCTCGTCGGCCGTCTCCTTGACCCAGGCCAAACGCCTGCGGTGGTCGTCGTGATCGCCGTGAGAAAAGTTGAACCGAGCCACGTTGACCCCGGCCTCGATCAGCTCCCGAATTCCTTGCTCGGAGTCCACAGCAGGCCCAAGGGTGGCAACGATCTTTGTCTTTCTGCGCATCCGATCACGATACCCCCGCACGGGCCTCTGGAGCTCGCGCATCGCTGCGGGGTGCGGTAGCCTCTCTTGTCTCGTCCCACGGGGGGCGACTCCAAAGGAGGAAGGCATGCGAAAATACTTGAGGCTGGTGTTGCCGATCGTCGTACTGGCGCTCGTCGCTGCGGCGTGTAGTTCCGATGAAGGCGACGGCGGTTCGGACGCCGGCGACCTCGGCGGCAGAGAGGTCACGATCGCCGTTGAGAACCTGTATCCGCCGTTCAACTTCATCCCGGAAGGATCGACCGAAGGAGCGGGCTGGGACTATGACGTGTGGCGGGAGATCTGCACCCGGCTCAACTGCACGGCCGTGTTCGTCGAGGCAACGTGGCCTGACCTCATCATCGAGACCGGTCAGGGGCAGTTCGACACGGCCGCCGACGGTATCTCGATCACCGAGGAACGGAAGGACACCGTCGCCTTCTCCGATCCGTACATGACGGTCGAGCAGAAGCTGATGATCCGACTCGACGAGGACCGGTACGGCACCGTCCAGGCGTTCCTCGACGACTTGGACGCCCGGCTGGGCACCCAGGTCGGGACGACCAACGAGCTGCTCGGCTCCGAGATCCTGACCGACTTCGGCGGCGATGGCAGGCTCGACGCCTTTGAGAGCTTCCCGGTGGCCGTGCTGGCGCTGATCAACGGCGATATCGACGCGGTGATCATCGACGACACCGCCGGCCAGGGCTTCAAGGGTGTGAACGCCGACCAGCTGAAGCTGATCGACGAGTCGCTGCAGAGCGACCCGCTCGGGTTCATCTATCAACACGACAGCGAACTGATCGATCCGGTCAACAAGGTGCTGAAGGAAATGATGGAAGACGGAACCCTCGACCGATTGGCGGTCACGTGGTTCGTCGAATTCGAACTGTAAACCAACGCCTAGCAAGCGAGAGACCGGGTCCTGCGGGGCCCGGTCTCTCGCGTTTGGGTCGTGCCTGACGGCTCAGCACACACCCGCCGCATATGACTGGTGGTGTTTCTGCCAAGCTGACCGGGCACGATCAGCAGGAGGCGCCTTGACCACGATCGACCAGCAAGCACTTGAGGTTGGACCACCCGGTGGCACCAGCCGGTGGACCTGGACTGGCATTCCCTGGTGGCTGGTTGGGATCGTGGCAACCCTCGCCCTCATCGCCCTTCAAGTGTTGACACAGGAGAGGTGGCGCGAGGGTTTCAACTTCATCGTTGGTGGGTTGTCGATGACCCTGTACGTCACCCTCGGCGGCTTCATCCTTGCCCTGGTCCTCGGGCTGCTCGTTGGGCTCGCCAGGCTCTCCAAGAAGACCGTGGTCAAGAACCTGGCGATGTACTACATCGAGTTGGTCAGGGGAGTGCCCGTGATCGTGACCATCCTGTTCATCTCGATCGTGTTGTTCGGCCGGCTCTTCCAGATCATCGGTATCCGGCCCAGCTTCGCCGTCCGGGGAACCCTGGCACTCGGGCTCATCTACGCCGCCTTCATCGCCGAGGTGTTCCGAGCCGGGATTCAGTCGGTCGCGACGGGCCAGAAGGAGGCCGGCGCCTCGATGGGCCTCTCCGATCGGCAGATCATGCGGTTCATCGTGTTCCCGCAGGCTATCCGCAACATCATGCCCGCCCTCGGTAACGACCTCATCGCCCTGCTCAAGGACTCCTCGCTGGTCTCGATCATCGCAGTGCGGGAGCTGACCCAGATGACCAGGCTGTGGACAGGGAGATCGTTCGCCTTCCTGGAGGGCTTCATCATCCTGACCGGGTTCTACCTGACACTGACCGTGTCGTTGAGCCTCCTCCTGCGCTGGTACGAAAAGCGCATCCAGGTGCCGGGGTCTTGAGCTGCGAGCCGTGACGGTCACAACAGTCGTGCCGATCCGGTCGTTCGAAGGGTTGACCCGACTAGCCGAGGCTCTGACCGCCGAGGAGCGCTCTGTCCTCATGCGCAGACTCGCAGGGCGAACCACCACCGCCATCGCCGAGGCGGGGGCGTCGGTCGTGATCGTGACCGGGGACCACGAGGTCCAGTCATGGGCATCGGAGAGCGGGTTCGGCCTCGTCGACGAGCCGGACCCTCCAGGCCTCGATGCCGCAGCCGCGGCCGGGATGGCACAAGCCGATGATCGATGGATGGTGGTCCACGCCGATCTGCCTGCGATCGCGCCAGACGATATCGAAGCGGCAATAGCGCTGCTGGGCGGTCGGTCGGTCCTCGCACCATCCCACGACGGCGGCACCAGCTTGATCGCAGGCTCGACGCCGAGGTTCCCGTTCTCCTACGGAGTGGGGAGCTTCCACCGCCATCTCGCCGCGGTGCCGGACGCAACGGTTCTGATTCGCCCCGGGCTCGCCCTCGACCTCGACCGCCCATCCG
The DNA here is from genome assembly GCA_022566415.1 of Acidobacteriota bacterium. Lineage (GTDB taxonomy): Bacteria > Actinomycetota > Acidimicrobiia > Spongiisociales > UBA5794 > JACZST01. The sequence continues at coordinate 26,563 of JADFIY010000010.1, read as the reverse complement.
ATCTCGATGCGATCCAAAGACTGGGATTCCTGTGAACTGCTACCGCAAGCGTCGCACCCCACCCACGCTGGCTTCTGCTGAAACCGACACCATGGGGTCTGATCAGAACGGCTTACTAGGCTGAGGAATCCGATGAGTACGTCGAACGTCGCCATTGTCACCGGCGGTACCGGGTCTGTTGGAAGAGAGCTGCTGCCGCTGCTCGTTCAGCGAAGCTTCAAGATCGGTGTGACCTACCTCGTGCCCGAAGAGGCAACCGAGCTCGAGGCGCAGCTCGAATCGGAGCTCGATGCCTCCGATGACGAGCTGCTGCTGAGCCGCGTCGATGCCTCCGACGCTCGAGCGATGGAGAAGTTCGTCCAGGAGGTGGTCGACGCCTTCGGCGGCGTCAACGTGCTGTGCTGTCTCGTCGGCGGATGGATGGGGGGACGGGACGTCGAAGAGACCGACGATGTCCGGTTCGATCGGATGATCGACATCAACCTCCGCTCGAGCTTCAATGCGGTGCGGGCGACGATCCCTCACCTGAAGAAGCAGGACTGGGGCCGGATCGTGCTCATGGGGAGTCGCCATGCCATCGAGACCCCTTCCGGCCAGGCGGCCTACAACATCGCCAAGGCCGGCGTGGCGGCGCTCGGCCGATCGGTCGCCGTCGAGCTGTCCGATACCAACGTGACGTGCAACGTGCTGCTGCCCTCAGTGATCGACACTCCGACCACCCGCGCCGAGCTGCCCTACGCCGAGTATGTGCACTGGCCAAAGCCGGAGGAGATTGCCAGCGTCATCGACTTCCTCACCAGCCATCGCTCGGCCGTCATCGACGGAGCCGAGATCCCGGTGTGGGGCGCCGCCCAGATCTAGTTCTCAATCGTCGTACGTGTCTACGTACTCATTGAGTGTGACCCCAGACACGTGCGACGGATTGTGACCGCCGTTGCCGCAGTTACCAGCAGCAGTAGTAGGCGCGACGGCGGCGCGACGAGGGCGTCGCCACCTTCACCGCGGTAGCTCGGGTCTGCGGCCCCGGCGATGCCGACACCGTGCGGCCGTCGAGGGACGCAGAGACCGCCTCGAGCTCATAGCGTGCCCGATACAGCGTTTCGGCCACGGCATCACGCTCGCGACGCCGGACGCCTCGATCGAGAGTTGCCGATGCCTTGGTGTAGTACCTGCCTGCGGTCTCGAGACGAGACCTGGCGGCCTTGTTCGTCGTCAGCCGATTGTCATCGTCGACCTCGAGCAAGCCGATAGCGACCTCGGTGCGGAGGTCGTCGAGCTCATCGGAGGTGACGCCAGGGCGACGCTCGATCCGTGTGCCCTGCCTCATTACCCCGAGCAGGAACCACAACCCGAAGGCGACGAAGACGAACGGGATGATGCGCCCACCGGTGAAGATCAGGAAGAAGATCACCAGCATGATCGGGAACCTGAACGGCATGACCCCAATTTAGCAGACACGAGGCGTCCTATCGCCGACATATCGTCAACGAGTCAACAATCGAGGCCCAGGCAGCGATCCAAGACCCGCGACTCGTTCTTAGCCCAGATCGGATTTGAACCCACGCTACCGCCTTGCCAGAGACTCGGCGTTGTGCGACACGCCGCCCTCAAAAGCAAAAAGACTCGCCACTCGCGAGCTGTCATCCTTCGTAGCCCCGATGGGATTTGAACCCACGCTACCGCCTTGCCAGAGACTCGGCGTTGTGCGGCACGCCGCCCTCAAAAGCAAAAAGACTCGCCACTCGCGATTCGTAGCCCCGATGGGATTTGAACCCACGCTACCGCCTTGAGAGGGCGGCGTCCTAGGCCGCTAGACGACGGGGCCAGGGTGGCGGCTCAGCGAGCCGCCCGCTCGGGGGGGAGGACTCGAACCCCCAATGACGGGACCAGAACCCGGTGTGTTGCCAATTACACCACCCCCGAGGGCGGCCGGAAGGATACGTTGCAACGACCGATATTGCCAAGGAGGACCGGCCAATCATCAGTCATCGACTACTCAGCGTCGAGCCTGGCCTTGGCGGCGGCCAACCGTGCCAGGGTGCGTTCCCTGCCCAACGCCTCGACCGACTCGAACAACGGAGGGCTCACCGTCGAACCAGACACCGCCACCCTGACCGGTTGGAACCCCTTGCGGGCACCGAGGTCCAGGTCGCCGAGCATGGCCCGCAGTTCGGCTTCGATCTCCTCGGATTGCCAGTCGGTGACCCTATCGAGGCGTTTCTGTGCCGCTTCGAGCACCCGGAACGCGTCGGTTCCGGTCATCACCTTCTCCCAAGAGGGCTCGTCATATGCGACATCCGCGAAGAGGAACCGAACCTGATCGGCGGCATCCGGCAGCAGCTTGGTCCGCTCCTGGATCAGCGGCGCGATGGCCTGTAGCGTCGCCCGCTCGTCTTCGGTCAACGACCGTTCGAGATCGGCCTCGACGATGGGAGTGATCCGTTCGGTGAAGGCGGTGGTATCGAGTTGCCTGATGTACAACCCGTTGAGCCAGTCGAGCTTTTCGGCGTCGAAGATCGCAGGGTTTCGAGAAACGCTGTCGAGTTGAAACCGCTCCACCATCTCGTCGAGTGAGACCGTGGTGTCATCCTCGCCCGGGTTCCACCCCAGCAGCGCCAAGTAGTTGACTACGGCCCCCGACAGGTATCCCTCGTCGCGGTATGCCGCAATCGAGGTATGTCCGTGTCGCTTCGACAGCTTCTTCCCGTCCGGTCCCATCAGCAACGAGAGATGGGCATAACGGGGGGTTTCGGCCCCCATCGCCTGGGTGAGCAGAATGTGCTTCGGGGTCGAGGCGAGGAGGTCTTCTCCACGTACCACGTGCGTGATGCGGTAATCGACGTCGTCGACCGTCGAGGCCAGGTGGTACGTCGGGGTCCGGTCCGAGCGGAGGATGACGAAGTCGTCGACCTGGGCGTGATCGAAGCTCACCTCACCGCGTACGATGTCGTCGAACGTGGTCTTGCCGGGCCGCGGTACCCGGAACCGGATCGTCGGCGCGACTCCGGCCAACCGTCGTGCCGCCACACCAAACTCATCGGGCTCGGCTCCCCCGTCGTACGCGGGGGAAACGCCAAGCGACCGGGCCTTGGCGTGGAAGGTGTCGAGCTCGTCCCTGGTGGCGAAACTCTCGTAAGCCTTGCCTTCGGCGACGAGCTGATCGGCAACCTCACCGTACCGATCGAGGCGATCGGACTGGCGGTACGAGCCGTGGCTCCCGCCGACCTCGATGCCCTCGTCCCAGTCGAGGCCGAGCCACCGCATCGAGTCCACGATGTCCTTGGCGTACTCGTTTGTGTTGCGTGCCTCATCGGTGTCGTCGGAACGCAGGATCATGGTCCCCCCGCTGCCCCTGGCAAACAGCCAGTTGTACAGCGCAGTCCGCGCCCCTCCGACGTGGAGGTACCCGGTCGGCGAAGGTGCGAAGCGAACCCTGGGGGCGCTTCCCGACGCCGTCACCCCGCCACCACCGGGTTGACCAGCACCCCGATTCCCTCGATCTCGACCTCGACGCGATCGCCGGGGACGATGGGGCCGACGCCCGCCGGGGTCCCGGTCAGGATCACATCGCCCGGCAGCAGCGTCATCACAGACGAGATGAAGGAGACCAGCTCGCCGACACCGAAAACCAACTCGGCCGTCGTTGCCGACTGGCGAGTGTCGTCGTTGACTCTGGCCACGATGGATTGACCCTCCTGCGGGTCGAAGTCGGTGTCGATCGCAGGCCCTAACGGGCAGAACGAGTCGAATCCCTTGGCTCTCGTCCACTGACCGTCTGCGAGCTGCAGGTCGCGGGCGGTGACGTCGTTGGCCGCCGTGTAACCGAGGATCTGCGGACCGACGTCCTCGATGGCGACATTCCTGGTCACCCTCCCGATCACCACAGCAAGCTCCGCCTCGTGGTGAACCTCATTGGACTGGTCTGGCAGCCGGATCGCCTGCAGCGGCCCGATCACCGAGGTTGGCGGCTTCAAGAACAGGATCGGTGCCTCGGGCACGTCGTTGCCCATCTCGGATGCATGGTCCTCGTAGTTCTGGCCGACGGCGATGACCTTCGTCGGGATGACCGGGGCCAGTAGCTTGGCGTCGTTCCAGGCCACGACGGTCTCGGTGGGTTCCCAGGCGACGAATGGCGTGCCCCGATACAAACGGATGCCCTCGGGCTCGATCGCTCCGTAGGTGATGTCGTCGACGGGCGTGTCGACTCGGACGATCTTCATTCAGACGTACTCGAGCCAGTCGGCGTGTCGATCGTCCTCACCGGTCACCACCTTTATGAACCGCTCCTGGGCCAGGCGGGTGATCGGACCAGGCTCCCCTGCCCCCACCGGCTGGTCGTCGACCAGACGGATCGGGGTGATCTCGGCGGCAGTCCCCGTCAGGAACATCTCATCGGCGTAATAGAGGTCGGTGCGGGTGACCTGGGTCTCGGCCACCTCCACCCCTTCCTCGCGAAGCAGCGTGATCATCGTGTCACGGGTCAGGCCCTCGAGGACGCCGGCGGCGATGGGCGGGGTTGTCGCAACCCCATCGCGGATCACGAAGAGGTTCTCGCCGCTGCCCTCGGAAACAAATCCATCGGTATTGAGCATCAACGCCTCGTCGTAGCCTCCCCGCAGTGCCTCCTGTTTGGCCAGGACCGAGTTGACGTAGCCGCCGGTGATCTTTGCGTTCGGCATCATTGACTCATGGTTGATCCGCCGCCACGACGACACCTTTACCGAGATGCCGTTCTTGACGCCCTCTTCGCCGAGATAGGCGCCCCATTCCCAGGTGGCGATGAAGGTATGAACCGCCGCCCCTGCAGGGTTCAGTCCCATCGACCCCGATCCGTAGAACACAACGGGCCGGATGTAGCCGGCGCGCAGCTCGTTGACCGCAAGCAGCTCCTTGGCGGCCTTGACCAGCTCGTCTGCGGTCCAATCGACAGGAATGCCGAGGGCCTTGCACGACCGGGCGAGGCGCTCCATGTGCTCGGTGAGGCGGAAGACGGCCGGGCCTCGCTTGGTCTCGTAGGATCGGATTCCCTCGAAGGCACCGGTCCCGTAGTGCAGCCCGTGAGAGAGCACGTGCACGTTGGCCTCGTCCCACGGGATCAGCTCGCCATCTTTCCAGATGAACTTGGTTGGCTCCATGTCGGTTAGTCAAGCATGTCCGTAGAGCGAGCAGCGATAGGTGACAGGTGTCTCAACAGAAGGTGAGCCATTTTCCCGATCTTGGCTACGGCCCGCTCGGGCCACGGCTCCACAAATACTTAGCAGACACAGACGGATCGTGCCCTAATCGCCGATGTGATCGGGGCGCATAGAGACCTCTCCTCTGGGGCCTGGAGGTATCGCACTTTGAGTCGTCAGCCCTCAGTCGTCGGTTAGAGCCGAAAACGAGGTCACTGGACACGGAAAGCTGAAGACTGATGACTGAAGGCTCGGCACCGTAAGGTGCCTCATGCGTCGGTTCGTGGCCAGCGGTTTCTTCCTCGGGTTGATCCCGCAACGCCTGTGGGGGAACGATCGGGGAGCGGGCACGTTCGGCGCCGCCCTGGCAGCAGGGGTGTCCCTGCTCCTGTGGCGGTATCAGTGGTGGATAGGGGCCATTGCGTTCGTCGTGGCCCTGGCGTTGTCCCTGTGGTCGGCAGCGCCGTTCACGACAAGAAACCAAGACCCGGGTTGGATAACGATCGACGAGGTTGCCGGCAGCCTGCTGGCGCTGATCGGCCTCAGCGGCTGGCCGTGGCTGGTCGCCCTCGTCGTCGCCAGGGCCGCCGACATCTACAAGGTGCTGCCCGGTATCAAACAGGCCGAAGCGTTACCCGCAGCGTTCGGGGTGACGATGGACGACGTCGTTGCCGGTGGCTACGGCCTCGCTGCCGGTTGGCTGGTCGCCTGGCTCATTTGAAGCATCAGAGCGCGCACCGATAGGTGACCGGTCGTCTCGACAGAAGCGGGGCTATTTTCCCGCTCTTGCCGCTTCGCGCGCTCGGGCCGCGGCTCCGCAAATGGCTTTCGCCGACAGAGACCGGATCGTGCCCTTTGCGGAGCCTCTTAGTCGAGAGCTACCGAACGCACCGATTGAACGCCATCGCCCGCCAGCAGCGCATCGATCTCGTCGGTGGTCAGTCCGCGATCCAGCGCCATCACCACGATGGCTACACCGTCACCCGGATGGCGCCCGACCGTCACATCCAGGACATTGGGCTCTGCCTCACCAACGTATGCGACGACTTCCTCGATCGCACCGGGAACATCGGCCACTCGGGTCAGCAACAGGTGCTCGGTCAGCGGCGCCTCGAGCTTGCACCCATCGACCTCGAGCAGCAGCGGTCCCCGAGTCTCCATCCAGGTACCGGCAACCGATCGCTGCACACCGTCGACCGAGCCTGTGAGGCGGATCACGTTCTGATATCCCTCGGCGTTGGGACTCGACGCCTCCGTCACCGTCACGCCATGGTGCCGGGCAAGCACCGGTGCGTTGACGTAAGAGACCGGTCCCTCACTGACGACACGAAGAGCACCCTTCAGGGCGGCGAGCGCCAGCGGGCGAACCGAAAGCTCGTGGAGGCGCCCCTCGCAGCGGACCGTCAGCGTCGGGGGCAGCCCCTGCGCCTCGTGCACGAAGATCGCACCAAGACGCTCAGTGAGGTTGAGAAACGGCACCATGTCCTCGGACACGGTGGCACCGAAGTCGAGGTTGACGGCATTCAACACCAGCTCGCCACGGAGGGCGGCTGCCACGCTTTCGGCGACCGATGCTCCCGCCTTGTCCTGGGCCTCTCTCGTCGAAGCACCGAGATGCGGGGTGACCACCACAGCGGACAGCTCGAAGAGTGGGCTCTCCGTCGTCGGTTCGACGGCGTACACGTCGACGGCGGCGCCGGCGACGGTACCTTCAGCCACTGCGGCCGCCAGGGCATCCTCGTCGACGATGCCGCCCCTGGCAGCGTTGATGATCCTCACACCATCCTTCATCTTCTTGAAGGCAGCAGCGTCGATCAGCCCCTCCGTCTCGGCGGTACGCGGCATATGGATGGTCAGAAAGTCTGCTTCGGCCAGCAATTCGTCAAGGGTCGTCAACTCGACACCGAACCTGGAAGCGTGCTCGTCGCTCACGTATGGGTCGTGCGCAATGATGCGCATCCCGAACGCGGCGGCTCGCTCGGCGACCATCGCCCCGATCCGCCCCAGCCCGAGAATGCCGAGGGTCTTGCCATGGAGCTCGACCCCCTGCAGACGGCTGCGGTCCCACCTTCCGGCACGTAACGAAGCGTCTGCCTCTGGTATCCGCCTGGCCTGGGCCAACAGCAGCGCCATCGTGTGCTCCGCCGCCGAGATCGTGTTGGCCTCCGGGGCGTTGACCACCAGGATGCCGCGATTGGTTGCTGCGTCCACATCGATGTTGTCGACGCCGATCCCGGCGCGGCCGATCACCTCGAGCTTGGGAGCGGCGGCGATCATGTCGGCGTCCACCTGGGTCGCCGACCGCACCACGAGGGCGGCGGCGTCACCGAGGCGCGCGATGAGCTCATCGCGATCGGCATCGATGGCAACGTCTACCTCATACGAGGCGGCGAGGGCATCGATGGCGGAATCGGCGATGACTTCGGCGATGACAACTTTGGGACGGCCCACTGGTTCCTCTCCCCCATCATGATGCCACGGTCGACCAGGGTGATTGGTGATCCACTCGCCGAGCGCCGCGCAACGGAGCCATCGGCCCCTTCGGTGGATCGAATGAGGATCCTCGATCGAGACCGCCGACCAAACGTCGTCTCAAGTTGCGGGCCGATACACGACCTCGCCAAACAGCTCATTGTTGGCGGCGACGATCGCTTCCCGCCCGGCTGGTGAGGTCAGCCAGGCGAACAAAGCTTCGGAATGCACCGTCTGGTTTTCGACAAGGGTGATCCGGTACGGGTTGGTGAGCAACGCGGCCTCTTCCCCTGAGATCGGGAGCAGCGAGATCAACCCGATCGTACGGAACGTGCCCTCCTCAACGATGGTGAACGCCCCACGCTGATCGGCCACCTGAAGGGTGAACCCCATCCCCTGGCCGGTCTCGGTGTACCACGGGCTGGAAGTGGGGTCGACGCCGACGAGCGCCCAGATCTCTCTCTCCTTCGACGCTGTGCCCGAACCGTCACCGCGCGAGACGAACGGCGCCTCAGCGGCGTTGATTGCCCGGAACGCCTCGACAATGGGAACCCCGTCCTGTACAACGGTCTGGTTGGGTGGTCCGACCAGCAGGAAGCGGCTGGTGAACACCCCGTGCTGCCGCGCATCGGGGTGGGCAGCGAGGAACGTCTCCTCGGCCTCAGGCAAGTGGGTGATCAGCAGATCGGCCGAGCCTCCGTTCCCGAGGGCAAAGGCCTCCAAGCTCGACACCCCCACCACCGAGATCCGGGCGTCCGTCTCATACTCGGCGAGGACATGCTCGATGAAACGGGAGTCGACGAGTGTGGTGCCGGCAGCCACGACAACCCGGCCGCCGCTACTGCATCCCGTGGCGGTGACGGCGGCAATGACGAGAACGCCGACGAGGCGCCTCACTCAGCCTCTCCAACGGCGACGGCACGCGCCGCGGTTGCCTTGACGCTCACATGCACCTCGGACCCCGCGGTCAGGCCGAGGGCGTCGAGTGACCCCGGCGTGATCAACGCCACCACAGTGGAGCCACAATCGATGACGATCTCAGCCAGGCGCCCGGTCTCCCTGATCTCTGTGACGACTCCAGGGAACAGGTTTCGCGGCGAGGACTCGCCCATCGGTTCCTTGTGCACACCCACCGCCTCGCCACCGAATAGGACCTTTACCTTTGTGCCGGCCGGGTGGTCGCCGAGGGCAAAGAATCGGTGGTCGCCCCATTCGACCTCCACCAGGGCTCCTCCCCTGGCAATCACCTTGCCGTCGATGACATTGGAGACACCGACGATGGCAGCCACCGTGTCGTTGCTTGGGGTGGCGAAGACCTCAGCCACTTCCCCAATCTGCTGGATCTTTCCGTCGATCATGACGGCCATTCGGTCGCCGAGCATGGCTGCCGTGTCCCGATCGTGAGTCACGATGATTGCCGAGCGTCCGGCGAGCGCATCAGCGATGACCGCAGCGACCGCCTCCCGATCGCGCAAATCGAGGGGCGCCAGCGGCTCGTCGAGGAGAACGAGGGCGGTATCGACTGCAAGGGTGCGGGCCATCGACAGGCGCATCCGCTCCCCACCGGACAGCGTGCGCGCCTGGTCGTCGAGCCGATCGCCAACGCCGAGACGCACGGCAAGGTCCTCGGCCCTGGTTCGCGCTTCGGCGTCGAGCCCGAGATGCAGGTTGGCACGGCAGGTCCCGCGGAAAAGATACGGTCGCTGCGGCAGATACGACGCGTATGGGGTGCCTCCTTCTCCCTCGACGGCGGAAATGAGCCGCAGCAGGGTCGTCTTCCCAGCCCCGTTGGGGCCGAACACGATGAGCCGCTCCCCGAGCTGCACCGACAGCTCGGGAATGTCGACGATCGGATCGTCTGCCGGCCACCTGAGGTCTTCGAAGCGCCGTTCAGCCAATGTGCTGTCCTCGGAACTGGAGCCAGGTCAAGGTGCCGTTGACGCTGAAGGCGATGATGAGCAAGACGACGCCGAGCGCCACCGCGGCACCGAAGCGAGCCTGGCGGGTTTCTTGGACGATAGCGGTCGTCAGCACCCGGGTTTCGCCGAGGATGTTGCCACCGATGATGAGCACCGCACCAACCTCCGAGACCACCCTTCCGAACGTGGCGGCAATGGCGGCGGTGACGCCCGGCCATACCTCTTTGGCCACGACCGCTCCCAGGCGTGGGAGGGCCAGGTGGAGCGCGTCGAGCTGTTCGCGCGCGTCTGGCGAAAGGCTGGCAACGGCTCCGGCGGTGACGCCGGCGGCAATCGGAACCGCAAGCAACACCTGCACGATCACCATCGCCACAGGCGTGAACAGGATGTTGAGCGGCCCGAGCGGTCCGTCGGACCACAGCAGCAGCAAGACGAACAGACCGACCAGGACCGGCGGCATTCCCATGCCAACATTGACCAAGGTCCAGATCGCCCCTCGACCACGGAACCTGCCGAGCCCGAGCCAAATACCAAATGGAACACCGATCGCCACACCGATCGCGGTGGCCAGCCCAGCGACGACCACGGTGAGCAGCACCACCGCGCCGAGCTCACCCCCGGAATCTCCGAGGAAGGCAAATGCGGCTTCGAATACGTCGGCGAGAAATTCCATACGGGCACAGGGTAGGAGGACCCAATGGCCCTACCGAGTAACAACCTTTCGTCTCCCCGATTTCCGGGGGAACGCGAAGCCAGTTTCTGTCCCCCCGGCCTTGACGGGGGAAGACGCATTACGGCTGTCGCCTTGAGGCAGACGGCGCTGGGGGACGGGCGACTCTTCGTCTCTCCCGCGGAGCGGGGGAGAAGCGTTACCGCGATAGCCGTGACGCAGAGGGGGCTTTGGGGGAAGCGGCGCTCAGTATTAGCTCAATCATGCTCAGCAAGCTCTCAAGGCCCCTCCGCTGCACTCCGGCCTACCGGCCGAATGCCCGCGCCTCCCCCAGTTCGTGAGAGAGGCCAAAAAGAATGGCCACCGAGCGTCCGGCGAGGCGCCCAGAGAGAATGGCCGGGACTTGGCGACCGGCCAGAGGCTCATACCCTTCGGACCGGAGACCGGGGACCGCTCATCCGGCCGCCTTCGTCCGAATCAGCTCGTGGACGACCTTCGGGTCCGCCCTTCCACCGGTTGCCCGCATGACCTGACCGACCAGGAAGCCGACGGGCTTCGTATCTCCGCCCAGAATCTTTTCCACAGCGTCTGCGTTGGCTGCGAGGACTTCGTCAACGGCGTTCTCGATGGCCGACACATCCGAGATCTGGAGCAGATCCCTGGCCTCGGCGACGGCCTGCGGATTGCCTTCGCCGGCGAGCACAGCGCCGAGCACCTCCTTGGCGGCCGTCGAGGAGAGGTCTCCTTCCGCGGTCATTGCCGCAAGCTCGACGAGATCGCCGGACCGGAGCCCAGTGTCGCCGATGGCCTTTCCCTCACGGCGCAGGTAGGCAACCACCTCCCCGGTGAGCCAGATACCGACCGGGCGCGGGTCGGCGCCCCCGACAACGGCATCTTCATACAGGGTGCCGAGATCCGGGGAATCGACGAGGAGAGCGGCGACCTGGGCATCGGCGCCGAGGTCGTGGTAGCGGGCTCGCTTTTGTGCCGGCAGCTCGGGCCGACGGGCTCGCACCCGTCGGCGCCATGCCTCATCGATGTACAGCGGTAAGAGGTCGGGCTCCTGGAAGTAGCGATAGTCCTCGGACTCTTCTTTGGAGCGCATCGATGTCGTGACCCCCGACTCCTCGTTCCAGTGGCGGGTCTCCTGAACGACGGCCCCGCCTTCCTCGAGCACTTCGGTCTGGCGGTCGATTTCGTAGGCAATGGCCCGCTGCATGGACCGCAACGAGTTCACGTTCTTCACCTCGGCCCGGATGCCGAGCCGGTCCGAACCCTGGGGCCTGAGCGAGACGTTGGCATCGAAGCGCATCGAGCCTTCCTCGAGCTTGGCATCAGAGACGCCGAGGGCTCGGACGATGCGCTGCAGCTCAGCCCCGTACGCCCTGGCCTGCTGCGGGCTGCGGATATCGGGTTCGGTCACGACCTCGACCAGCGGCACCCCGGCACGGTTGAAATCGAGGAGTGTGTGCGCCGCGCCATGGATGCGACCGGTCTCACCCTGGTGGAGACTCTTGCCGGTGTCCTCCTCCATGTGGACCCTGGTGATCCCGATGCGGGTCGTCTCGCCGGCGACCTCGAGGTCGAGGTGCCCATCGACACCGACCGGGAAGGTGAATTGAGATATCTGATAGTTCTTTGGGAGGTCGGGGTAGAAGTAGTTCTTCCGATAGAACAGGGAAGTCTCAGTGAGGGTGCAGTCGAGTGCTTCGGCAATAGATAGGATCCCCTCGATGGCCTGTTCGTTCGCTACAGGCAACGCACCCGGAAGCGCAAGACACACCGGGCACACCGCCGTGTTCGGCGCGTCTCCGAAGTCGACAGGACACCCGCAGAACATCTTGGTCGCGGTCTGCAGCTCGACGTGGGTTTCGATACCGATCACCGCCTCCCAGTTGGTCATGCGTCGACCTCCGAGGTGGCGAGCCTGGCTCTGACGGTGAATTCGGCTGCCCGCTCGACCTCGGCCGCTACCCGGAACATCAGCTCCTCCCCGAGGGCGGGAGCCATGACCTGGAACCCGATGGGCAAGCCACCCTCGTCCAGCGCAACCGGGACCGACATCGCGGGGTCGCCTGAGAGGTTTGACGGGATGGTGCACACGTCTGAGTAATACATGGCCAGCGGATCGGATACCTTGGCGCCGATTTCGAATGCCGTGGTGGGGCTGGTCGGAGATACCAGAACGTCGACCCGCTCGTAGGCCGTGGCGAAATCCTGCCTGACCAGAGTGCGAACCCGTTGCGCCTGGCCGTAGAAGGCGTCGTAATACCCGGCAGACAGCGCGTAGGTCCCAAGCAGGATGCGTCGGGTTACTTCTGGCCCGAACCCATCGGCACGCGTTTTCGCCATCATCTCCTCGGTGGTCTCCCCGTCGACGCGCAGCCCGTAGCGGACGCCATCGAACCTGGCCAGGTTCGCCGAGGCCTCCGCGGGGGCGATGAGGTAGTACGCCGACAGGGCAAACTCGGTCGACGGGAGCGACACTTCGGTGATGGCGGCGCCGGCGTCGCTGAGCCGGTCGGACACGACCCGGGTAGCGGACAGCACTTCGGGATCGATCCCCTCCCCGGTCAGTTCACTGACAACGCCGATACGGAGCCCTTCGACACCGGCTTCCAGCGATCCGGAGATGTCGGGCAGATCGCCGTGGTAGCTGGTCGCATCGAGACGATCCCAGCCCGCTACCCCTTCCAGGAGGGTGGCGGCGTCGGCTACGGTTCGCGCCAGCGGTCCGATCTGGTCGAGGGATGAGGCGAAGGCGATAAGGCCGTATCGGCTGACGAGGCCGTATGTCGGCTTGACCCCCACCGTGCCGGTCAGCGATGCCGGCTGCCGGACCGACCCACCGGTGTCGGAACCGTATCCGCCGAATGCCGACCCGACTGCGACCGCCGCCGCCGATCCGCCAGACGAACCACCGGGCACGGTGTTGGTGTCCCATGGATTCCGCGTCGGACCGTAGGCGCTGTTCTCCGTCGACGAGCCCATGGCGAACTCGTCGAGGTTGGTCTTGCCGACGATGACGGCTCCACCTTCTCGAAGCCGGGCAACGGCGGTCCCGTCGTATGGAGGATTCCAGCCGGCGAGAATCTGCGAGGACGCGGTGGTGACGACCCCGCGGGTGACCATGTTGTCCTTCAGCGCGACCGGGATCCCGAGCAGGGGCCGGTCGTCGTCGCCGGCAGCCAGCGATCGGTCGGCCGTCGCCGCGGCCGCTCTGGCACCGTCATGATCGATGGTGAGATAGGCGTGTAGGTGGGCCTCGGTGACCGCGGCCCGCCGCAACGTGGCATCGAGTAGGTCGGTTGCGGTGAAATTCCTGGCGCGGAGCCCGGCCCCGGCCTCGTGGATGGTCAGGTCGGCAAGGTCGCTCATTCGTCGCCGAGGATTCTGGGGACCCTGAAGTAGCCGTCTTCGGGATCGGGAGCCTCGGCGAGGACCTCGTCACGGTCGAGACACGCGGTGACCTCGTCAGAGCGGAAGGCGTTCACCATCGTGAGCGGGTGTGAGGTCGGTTCGATCCCGTCGGTCGGCAGGCCCTGGACACGAGCGGCGTGCTCGAGAATTTGCTCCAGCTGCTCGCTATATCGCTCCAGCTCATCGTCGGTGAGGGCGATGCGGGCAAGGTGGGCGACCCTGGAGATATCGAAGTCGACAGGCATGAGGGGGATGCTACCGAGAGTCGCGAGTCGCAAGTCGCAAGAGAAGTCCTTGCCTCTCCCGCAAGCGGCAGGGGCGCGGGGAAGGCGCGAGCGGGCGGAGCCGGCGAGCGGAGGGGGCTTTGAGAGCTTGCTGGTCACGGCTGAGCTCATGTGATCACGTACTCCTCCAAGGCCCCCTCTGCGTCACGGCTGTCGCCGTGCCGCGTCTCCCCCGCTTCGCTGGAGAGACGACGGTTGCGACTCGCGACTCGCGACTCTCGACTACTTTCTCCTGATGCTTCCGATCCCCCCGCTCCCTGAACTGTGGCCTCGACTGGCACGACTCCTGTTTGGGCTCGTCCTATTCGGTGCGGGGCTCGCCCTCATGGTGATAGCCGACCTCGGCCTCGCCCCCTGGGATGTATTCCATCAGGGTGTGTCTGCGCTGACCGGGATCCCAATCGGGACCATCGTGATCATCACTGGGCTCCTGCTGCTGGTCACCTGGATCCCTCTCAGGGAACGTGTCGGCATCGGCACCATCGCCAATGCCATCGTCATCGGGCTCGTCCTCGACCTTTTGCTTCTGGTGCTCCCCGAACGGCTCGACCTGTTGGTGGCGCGTTGGGCGGCAATGTTGGTCGGAGTCGTCGTCGTGGCGATTGGCTCCGGCTTCTACATCGGCGCCGGTCTCGGTCCTGGCCCGCGAGATGGCTTGATGACCGGTATCGCCAGGCGGGGGCACTCGCTCCGAGCTGTGCGAATCGGGATCGAGCTTGGCGCCCTGATCGTCGGTTGGCTTCTCGGGGGGACCGTCGGGATCGGAACCGTCGTGTTCGCCCTCGCCATCGGCCCGCTCGTCCAGTTCTTTCTGTACCGGCTACAGGTCGTGCCGATCGTACCGAGAGCGCGCACCGATCCGTGACCGGTCGTCTCGACAGAAGTTGAGCCGCGTTTCCCGCTCTTGCCTACGGCCCGCTCGGGCCACGGCTCCGCAGATGGGTTCGCCGACTGAGACCGGATCGCGCCCTATTCGCGGAGCGCAATGTTTCCCGCTCTCGTCCGAACGCGGCACCGACGGCTGATCAGCCGACGAGTTTGCTGTTGGCCTCGCGGAGTCGTAGCGACATCGATACCAACATCTTGTGCGAGATGGACGGAATGTCCTTGAGCACACCTCTGAATTCGGGGCGGGGCATGGTGAGCACCGTTCCATCCGAGGTCATCACGACCGTGGCCGACCTCGGCTCGCCATCCAGGAGGGCCATCTCACCGACCGCGTCGCCCGCTCCGAGCACGGCGATCTTCGTACCGCTTCTCTTCACCACTGCGGTGCCGTCGACGATGAGATAGAAGGCGTCACCCGGGGTGCCCTGTTCGGTGAGCACAGTTCCCTCCGTGACTGCAACCTCGTCGACGTGTCTGGCCAGCTCCATCCGTTCCTTGTTGCTCAGGTTGCTGAACAGCGGTATGTCGGCCAATGCGTCGGCCTTTTCGGATCGCCGCACGTAGATAGCCATGAGCCTCCTCTCTCGATGCTGGATACTACGCGAGCAGGAACCGGCGTAGCACGTCGAGAGCGGCGTCCAGGCTATCGATTGGCACCGATTCGGTCGCCTGGTGCGCCTGTGCGACCTCCCCCGGCCCGTAGTTCACCGCCGGAATCCCACGTGCGGTGAGCCTGGCGACGTCTGTCCACCCCTGCTTCGCCTGCCTGGAGCCAACGAGGCTCTCCAGCCGAACCAGATGCGGGTTACCTTCAGGCACCGTGCCGGCGGGAGCCCGATCGGTGATGATGACCTCGTCTGCAGCTGCCGCCACCGCCAGCAGCCGTTGCTCGGCCTCTTCGAAATCGAACACCGGGGGAAACCGATAGTTGAGGTTGCACACGAACCGTGACGGCAACACGTTCTTGGCGATGCCGCCATGTGCAGTTGTGACAGTGAAGACCTCGCGATACTCGAGACCGGAGATGTCGAATGTCTCGGGTTCCCTTGCACCCATCTCGGTGAGCCAGGAACCGGCCTTGGTGATGGCGTTCTCGCCGAGCCATGGCCTGGCGGAGTGGGCGGCGTGGCCGGTGAAGATCACGTCGGCATTCATCGCCCCGTTGCACCCAACCTCGACGCCCAGATCGGTAGGTTCGAGCACGATCGCCAGTTCAGAGTCGCCGAGCCAGTCGACGGCGTTGAGCACGTCCTCGAGCCCGTTGTCGGCGAGGGGTCCCTCCTCCTTGTCGTAGAACACGCCGACCACATCGAAGGGACCGGCAACGACCTCGGTGTCTTCGAGGAGATGGACCATGACCGCCACCCCGGCCTTCATATCTGAGGCGCCGAGCCCGTGAACCCGGCCGTCACTGATCGAGGCGGTGGCGTTGCCCTGCACCGGCACCGTGTCGGTGTGCCCGTACAGGGCGATGAGTGGTTTCCCGGTCGGTTCCCCAACCACAAGCGCATTCCCGATCCTCCGTGTCGGGAGCCTCCCGGAGAGACGAAACTCGAGAGCGGTGGTGATCTCCTCTTCGTCGTCGGTCACGGACGGAATGTCGATGAGCTCGACGAGGGTGTCGACCAGGCTCACACCTCGACCTCGAAGGTGCGGAGCGCGTCGTTGAGCGAAGTCTTGCGATCGGTCGACTCGGAGCGGTATCCGATCAGCAGCGGCGCCTGGAGCTGATAGATCCCGGCAGGAAACTCCTTGGGTCGCGTGCCGGGGACGATGACTGCGTTCGCAGGGACTCTTCCCCGGATAGCGATCGGCTCGGATCCGGTCACGTCGATGATTGGGACCGACGCCGACAGCATCGTGTTCGCTCCCAGTACCGCCCCTTTTTCGACGATGACGCCCTCGACCACGATCGACCTGCTCCCAAGGAAAGCGCCGTCTTCGATGATCACCGGCCGTGCGTTCGGAGGTTCCAGCACACCGCCGATGCCGACACCGCCCGATATGTGCACGTCGCGCCCAATCTGGGCGCAGGAGCCCACGGTCGCCCAGGTGTCGACCATGGTTCCCGATCCCACATAGGCGCCGATGTTGACATACCCCGGCATCACCACAACGCCAGGCTCGCAATACGCCCCGTAGCGAACCGTGCCGGGGGGCACGACGCGAATCCCCGCTGCCTCGAGGTCGGTCTTGGTCGGAATCTTGTCGTAATACTCGAACGGTCCTGCGGTCATCGTCTCCATTCCGGCCAGCCGGAAGTAGAGGACGATCGCCTCCTTCACCCAGTCGTTGACCAGCCAGGTGTCGCCGACCTTCTCGGCGACCCTGACCTCGCCGGCATCGAGTGCCGCGATCGTCCTCCGAACCGCAGGCTCTGCCTGATCGAGGAGCGACAGATCCTCATATGCAGCTTCGATGATTTCGCTGTCGGCCATGGCTGGGATACTAAGAAGACGCATGTCACAAGTCACAAGTCGCAGGTAGCAGGTAGCTACGCCTTCAGCCGAGCACCGAGCGAAGGGTGTCGGCCGCGGCCTCACACTCGTCGAGGGCGGGCACAAGCGCCAGACGGAGATACCCCTCCCCGCCGGGACCGAAGAACCGGCCTGGTGAGACGACGACTCCCTGGTCGAGCAGCCGATCAGACATGGCAAGATCATCGTCTACAGCAACCCACAGGTAGAGGCCTGCCTGAGAGCCGACCACGTCGAGTCCGATGTCGTCGAACGCCGCGCTGAGTATTCGCCGCTTCTCGGCAAAGATCCTGCGCCGCTCCGCCACGTGAACGTCGTCTCCCCAAGCGGCGATGGCCGCCGATTGAACGAACTCCTGGGAAGCCGTACCGGTCGTGGATCGCAACGTCCGCAATGCGGCGATGGCCGCGGCGTCTCCGACCATGGCCCCCGACCGATATCCGGTCATGCCGGATCGCTTGGAGAGGCTCAGATAGACGATGGCGCCCGGTGACCCCTCGCCGGCGACCTGGAGCACCGACGCCGGTCCCTCGGGATATGCCGCTTCCTCGTACACATCGGCGTAACACTCGTCGGAAAGCAGTAACACGTCTTCGGCCCTGGCTCGCTCGTAGAGGTTGGCCAGATCCTGCAGGGTGGACACAGCGCCGGTGGGATTGTGCGGCGAGTTGGTCCACACTATCCGGGCCCGGCGCCACGCCTCGTCGGAAATGCCGTCTGCGCGCAAAACGAAGTCGCCGGTCAGTCGTACCGGGATGACATCCGCCCCGGCGAACCGGGCGCCGCGCTCATAGATGGGATAACCCGGAGTCGGGTAGACGACCGCATCCCCCACGCTGCTGTCGATGAACGCCAGCGGGGTGGAGAAGATCGCCTCCTTCGCACCGCTCGTAGGCAGCACCTGGGCGTCGGGGTCGACGGTGACCCCAAACCGACGGTCGACATAGTCGGCCACGGCAATGCGGAACGATGCCAGGCCCGACGAGGTCGGGTACTGGGAGATCTCGGGGATGGCGTCCTTGAGCGCGTGGGTGATGAGCGGTGGTGTCGGCTCGCGAGGGTCACCGATCGAGAAGTCGACGACCGGGAGCCCGGCGTCACGGCGGTCACGTGCCCGCGCCTGGATGGTGGCGATCGGGTAGTCGCCGAGCTCTTCGAAGACCGGGTTGAGTCGCATCGGTGCAGTCTCCAGCCTTCTCACACGCCATGCAAGTACACGAGGGCGAGGACACGATCGACAGCCACGAACCTGGTCTACCCTCGATCGCCGATGAACCCAACCAGGTACCGCGTCGTCCTACTCGTCCTCGGTATCGCCTTCATCGCGGTGGTGCTCGGTGCCGTGTTGTGGGCACCGCAGGGGGACCCGTCGGTCCTGCCGAGCGCCGTCGACCGCGTCGAGCCGGCGGATAGCGACCTGCTATTCGGCCAACCCCGCCTGGTCCTCGACATGGCACCCGGCTATCGCGCCACATTGGTCGTTGACGGCATCCCCATCCCCGACGAGCAGGTCAGCTGGACGGAGGCTACCGGTTTGCACGTTTTCGAACCGGGGCCGGGAAAGATCATCGTCTCTTGGACGCCGGGATTCCACTCCGTCGAGGCCTCGTGGGATGGGCCACCGGGTGCCCCGGATCCCGGGACCCTAACCTGGTTCTTCCGCGTTCAGTAGGCCTGCACACTGGAGGCATATGCCGAGCGACGACACATACAACCCAGACGCGCTGAAACCTTGGCTCGCCGGTCTCGGCGCAGGCGGGGTCGCAGCAATCGTCGGGACATTCCTGGCGTTTGTCTTGCGCAGCCCTGACGAAGTCATCGCCAACTCGCTGACGGTGGCCGTGGGGGCGTTGCTGATCGGCCTTGCCTCCGGTTTGCTATGGCGACGGCTGCGGGCGACCAAGAACGGTTTGGCTACCTTCCGCTTGGCACTGTTGGTTGGGTTCATCACCGCCCTCGTTGGAATCGCCATCGTCGACCAGGTTGCCCTTTCCAACCTGATCCCCTACGCGGTCCCGATCGCAGGGATGATCTTCCTCACAGTGGCGTTCTTGACACCGACGTTCGCCTCGATGGTGATCTCGGTGTGGCTGGCCATCACCCCTGCGCTGTTCGCCCTCGTGTTGGGTGTCGCCCTCTTTGGCCGCGGGAACGTTGAATCCGGGGAATTGAGCCTCTCTGATCTGACCACAACGACCGCGACGGTCACATCGTCTGCCGATGGGGTCACCCCGACCGTCGCGGCGGGGCCGGCGGTGTTCGTGATCAGCGAGGGGACCGCCACCTACACGATTCCCGAGACCTTGCGTGGCCTCAGGACCGTTGCCGTCGGCAGGAGCGAGGAACTGACAGGAACCATCACACCAGGCGAAGGTTTCACCTTCACGCTCGATCTCACCTCGTTCGTCTCGGATCAGAGGCGAAGGGACGGCTTCGTCAGGGACATGTTCGGCCCGGACCCATCGGCCACATTCACCTCGGACAGCTTCGAACTGCCCGATGTCCCCGACGGCCAGGTCGTCATGATGACAGTCGGGGGCACGATGACGATCAACGGCACCAGCCGGGACGTGACGTGGACAGTCGAGGCCCGCAAGGACGGCGCGGTCGTTTCGGTCACAGGCGAGTTGGACATCCTTCTCACCGACTTCGGTGTCACACCACCCTCGCTCGCCTTCGTCCAGGTCGAAAACGAAGCCCATCTCGAGATCCTGTTCCAAGCCGACGGGAGTTAAGGGAGTTCGCTTCCCGTCGAGGGAGTCCCGGATGGACCACGGACTACGTTCTGTCTAGGACCGAAGGGCCCTCCTCGAGCAGCCTGGCGAAGGTCGGCTCGTCGATGAGCGGCACGCCCCGTTCCTCGGCGTGGCGCGCCTTGGATCCAGGCGAGTCGCCGGCAACGACCGCAGAAGTCTTGCCAGACACCGATCCGGTCACCTTGCCGCCACGATCCTCGACGGCGGCCTTGGCCTCGTCCCTGGAGAACCCGTCGAGGGTGCCGGTCAGCACGATCGTCACTCCGTCCAGCAGATCACCTGCTTGCAAGTCATCGATCGGGTCCTCCATCCGCACCCCGGCGGCGCGCAGTTTCTCGACGAGCTCCTGGTTATCGCTCTCGGCAAACCAATCGACGATCGCGGTGGCGATCTCGGGCCCGACCCCGTCGATGGCGGTGATGTCGTCCTCGGTGGCGGCAGCGACGGCGGCGACGGTGTGGAAGCGCCGGGCCAGCACCCTGGCCACGGTCCCCCCAACATGGTCGATGCCGAAGCCGGCGAGAAGCCTCCCCAGCTCCCGATCCTTTGCTGCATCGATGGCGGAGAGCAGGTTTCCAACGGAGACCTCACCCCAGCCTTCCCTTCCCAGCAGGTCATCCGGCTCGAGGGTGAAGATGTCGGCCGGGTCATGGATGAGCGACTCGGAGAGCAGCAGATCGATCGTCTTGTAGCCGAGGCCTTCGATGTCCATTGCGCCGCGACCGGCGAAGTGGGAGAGATGTTCCCTCAGACGGCTGGGGCAGGTGTAGCCGCCGGTGCACTTCGCCTTTGCCTCCCCCTCCGGCTTGATGATGGGATTCCCGCAGAACGGGCAGCGCTTCGGCATCTTCCACACCTTCGCCCCTGCCGGTCGCTGCGACAGGATCGGACCGACCACCTCGGGGATCACGTCGCCTGCCCGGCGCACGATCACGGTGTCGCCCTCGCGCAAATCCCTGCGATGCACCTCGCCCTCGTTGTGGAGGGTTGCGTTGGTGACCGTGACTCCCCCGACGAACACCGGCTCGAGCACGGCGTACGGGGTGACCGCACCCGTTCGCCCAACGTTGATACGGATCTCGCGCAGCAGTGTCGTCTTCTCCTCAGGGGCCAGCTTGTAGGCGACGGCCCAGCGCGGGCTCTTTGCGGTGAACCCGAGGGTCTGCTGGTCGGCGAGCGAGTCCACCTTGACCACAACTCCATCGGTCTGGTAGTCGTGAGCGTGTCTGGCCTCTTCGGCGGTGCGCACGTAGCCCTCGACTCCTTCGATGTCGACCACCGTCTTGTTCGCAGGGTTCACCGTCAGCCCGAGGTCCCTCAGCCACGCCATCTGCTCGGTATGGGTGACGAACGCAGGACCGCCCTCGAGATACCCCACCTGGTACACCCAGATCGACAGCCGACGCTCCGCGGTTGCCGCCGGGTCCTTCTGCCGCACCGAACCGGCTGCGGTGTTGCGCGGATTCACGTACGGGCGCTCTCCGAGCTCGGCCTGTCGTTTGTTCAGCTCCTCGAATGCGGACACCGGCATGTAGATCTCGCCGCGAACCTCCATCACCGCCGGCGGCTCACCCCGCAGCAGCAGCGGCACCGCGCTGATCGTGCGCACGTTGGCGGTGATGTCCTCGCCGGTCTCACCGTCGCCGCGGGTCGCCGCTTTGACCAGGCGCCCATCCTCATAGGTGAGCGAGATCGCCAACCCGTCGACCTTCAGCTCACACGAATACGCATCCGGTTCCTTGCCGAGGAGCCGGACCAGGCGCTCCTGCCATGCTTCGAGATCCTCTAGGTTCTCCACGTTGTCGAGCGAGAACATTCGCTCGAGGTGCGTCACCGGGGTGAACAGATCGGATGCGGGGCCACCGAGCCGCTGCGTGGGCGAGTTCGGTGTCACCAACTCGGGATGCTCGGCCTCGATGGCCTGCAGCTCGCGAAACAACGTGTCGAACTCGATGTCTGCGATCTCCGCGTCATCGAGGACGTGGTAGCGGTAGTCGTGGTAACGGAGCGTCTCTCGTAGCTCAGCGGCGCGGGCGGCGTCGTCAGCCATCGGTGCGGAAGACGTCGTCGATGATCCCGCCACCGAGCACCTCTTCGCCGTCGTAGAAAACGGCCGATTGCCCCGGCGCGGGTGCGGGTATTTTCCGGAGGAAGGTGACCCGCCAGCCACCACGGTCGTCGGGATCACCCTCGATCGTCGCCGGGCTCGGCTTCGATCGGTAGCGCACCTTGACCTCCACACGACCGGCCGCTGGTGGCTGGCCGGCAACAAACGTCACCCCCGAAACCATGCACCCGTCGACGAGTAGCTCGTCGTGGGTGCCGACAACCACCTCGGCGGAGGCTGGGCGCACTTCGACGACGTAGCGAGGTTCGCCGAGTGCGATGCCGAGGCCCTTGCGCTGGCCAATGGTGAAACCGGTCGTTCCCTGGTGGCTGCCGAGCACGGTACCGTCGGTGGCGACGACCGTCCCCGGCCTTGCGGTCTCGGGGAGGGCGGCTTCGAGAAAGGAGCGATAGTCGCTCTTGACAAAACAGAGGTCCTGGCTGTCCGGTTTGGCGGCGGTACGCAAACCCAGCGCCGCCGCCCGCTCCCGTACCTCGGTCTTGGTCATTTCCCCGATCGGGAACCGGATACGCGATAGCTCGACCTGGCCGAGCATGTGGAGAACATACGACTGGTCCTTGTTCCCATCGACGGCGCGGAGCAGATGCCATCCGGTCTCGTCTCTACGAACTCTGGCGTGATGCCCGGTGACAAGGACATCGGTCCCGAGGGCCTCCATCCGGTCGAACAAGGCGGAAAACCGTACCTTCCGGTTGCACTCGATGCACGGGTTCGGAGTTCGACCGGCCAGGTAATCGTCTCCAAACGGCTCAACGACGGCGCGGGTGAACTCGTCGACGTAGTCGAGCACGTAGTACGGAACGTCGAGCTGGGCGGCGACGCGCCTGGCATCCTCGGCATCGGCGACGGTGCAGCAGCCGGCGGTCGGCATCTCGCCGTCCGGCCCCACCCATTGCTTCAACGTCACTCCGATGACCTCGAACCCTGCCTCCAGCATCAACGCGGCAGCCACCGACGAGTCGACGCCTCCGGACATCGCGACCAAGGCTTTCATTGCAGCGTCTCCACGACGTCGGCGACCACGGTGGCGGCCGCGCCTGCGGTCGCGGTGACGTCGTTCCAGCCAAAGCTGAACCGCACCGCCTCGGCACCCTGATCCGGCGGCACGCCCATCGCCTCCATTACGTGGCTGGTGAGCTGCGCCCCGCTGTGACAGGCCGCTCCGGCGGCGGCGGCGATGCCGGCCTGGTCGAGTCTGATCAGCAGCGTCTCCGACCGAACCCCGGGAAACCGAAGGTGGGCGTGTGAGACGAGACGCTCGGTGTCGGCTCCGGTCACGTCGACCTTGACCCGGGATGCCAGCTCGGACTCGAACCGATCCCTGGCAGAGCCAACGACCGATCGGAAACGACCCCGGTCGGCGACGGCAGCCTCAACGGCGGCGGCGAAGCCGACGATGCCGGCGACGTTGTGCGTCCCCGAGCGCCGGCCAAGCTCCTGGCCACCGCCGTGGATCACCGGCTCCAGCTCGACCCCGTCGCGAACGTAGAGACAGCCGACGCCCTGCGGGCCACCGATCTTGTGAGCCGACACAGAGATCATGTCGGCGCCGGTCGCCTCGACGGTGACCGGCAGCGAGGCAAAGGCCTGCACGGCGTCGGTGTGGAACAGGACACCGGGTGCGGCGGCTGCGAGAGCGTCGGCAACTTCACGCCCCGGCTGGATCACACCGGTCTCGTTGTTTGCGCTCATCACCGAGACCACCGCGGTGTCGTCGCCGACAACGGCGACGATCGCGGCCGGATCGACCCTGCCATCCCCGTCGACGCCGACGATGGTGACGGGGTGACCAAGACGCTCGACGAAGCGCGCCGATTCCAACACGGCATCGTGCTCGACGGCAGTCGTCACCACTCCGCCACCGGACGCCAAAGCCGAGCCGACGACGGCGAGGTTGTCGGCATCGGTACCCCCGCCGGTAAACACGATTTCGAGGGGATGGGCGGCGCCGAGGGCCGCCGCGATCCGTTCTCGCGCCTCCTCGATGGCGTCCTTGGCACGGCGAGACACGGCATGTATGCCCGAGGGGTTGCCGAAACGGTCTCCGAGGTACGGCTGCATCGCGGCACTGGCTTCGGGACGCATCGGGGTCGTCGCTGCGTTGTCGAGATAGATCATCGGTGTGTCAGTCTGGTCCGTTCAGAGTCGCAAGTCGCAAGCTTCTGGTACTTGGTACTTGCTACTAATTCTCTCCCGCGACTCGTTGCACGAACGAGACCACGGCCTCCTCGTATTCGGAGACGGCGACGTTCCAGGCGTCGCCGTGGGTTGCGCCCTCGATACGCAACAGCTCGACCTCACCGGGCCGGGCAGCGACAAACTGCTCGGTGCCGGAGATCGGGGAGATGTCGTCGTCCACGCCGTGGATGGCCAACACCGGGACATCGAACTGGTCGGCCCGTGCTATCTGGTCCAACTCCGCCCATTCGATGCCGAACCGAATCCTGGCGAACTGCTTGCCGAGGGCACCGATCGGAGCGGGGATCCATCCGGTGTTGTGATCGACATAAGCCTCGAAGTCGAACACCGGGGAGTCAAGGATCACGCCACGCACCGCACCGACCCGTTCGCTTTCGTGGAGCAGCATCGAGATGATCTCGGCGCCGAGGTCGTACCCGTACAGGATGTAGTCGCGAGCCCCCTCTCGTTCGGCGAAAAGGAGTGCGGCATCGAGGTCGCGCCACTCGGTCAGCCCCCAGGTGCGAAGGCCGGTCGGGCCGGCGGGGGCGCCGACGTCGTCGCGATAGGTGACGACGAGCACAGGGAAGCCCTCCTCGACCAGCCGGGGAATAATGCGAAGCGACTGGGTGAGTCGATCGGTACCTCGCCCGTGGGCGATGACCACCCAGGTGGAGCGGCGCCCGTCGATGAACCACACCGGATGCGGCCCGAGCTCCCCGGGCGCCCGTTGGTCCTGGAAGCCGAGTCCGTGGGCAACGGTCGGATCACCGGGGTAGGCATCCACGTCCACCCGCCCCATATCTCCTGGCTCCACCCCATCGCCGAACGGCGTGGTGTTCCAGATCATCTCGGCTTCACCTGGGCGATCGAGCGAGGTGAGCTGGGTGTAGCCACCGGCCTCGGTCTCGAACCCCCAGATCCCATCCCGAGACAGCTCTTCGAACGGCGGGAGAACCACCCTCCCCGGCGGTGTGGCAAACACCTCGGCGCGGTAGGGACGGTCATCGGCGGTCGGCACGAGGAACTCCGACCTGATCTGGTTGGCGTGGAGCCAGGCCCAGCCGACAGTGAAGAGCACGCCGATCACGACGACCCCAACAGCCGTCCTGCCTACCCACGCGGGAACCTTCACCCTGGCCATCCCGAGCAGGCTATCCGAGCCAGCCTTCAGCCGTCAGTCATCAGTCATCAGTCATCAGCGATTCTGGCTGAGGACTGTGGACTGTCGACTCACGTTCAACGACCTACAAAGCGCGGCTTCTCCTTGGCGAGGAAGGCGGCAATGCCGATCTTGGCGTCCTCGGTGGAGAAGACCTCGGCGAACACCTCGGCTTCGATTGCCAGACCGTGTTCGAGGGGGACCTCATATCCCTCGCCGACGGCGCGCTTGACCGCGGCATAAGCCCGGGTGGGTCCTGTGGCGAATCCTTTTGCGGTCGCGGTGGCGACCTCGAGCAGGTCGTCGACGGGAACGACTTCGTCGGCCAGCCCTATCGCGGCCGCTTCGTCTGCGGTGATGTGACGCCCACTGAGGCACAGCTCCTTGGCGCGCTGGTAGCCGACGATCCGCGTCAGCCGTTGGGTGCCTCCTGCCCCGGGGATGATACCGAGCAGGATCTCCGGCTGACCGACCTTGGCATCCTCGGCCAGATACCTCAGGTCGGCACCCATCGCCAGTTCGAGGCCACCGCCGAGGGCGAAACCGTATACGGCCGCAATCGTTGGTTTCGGCAGGGCTTCGAGGCGTGCGACCGCGGCGGCGAGACCAACAGACTGGCGATCCTCGGCACTGCCCTCGAGTGCCTCCTCGAACCCTGTGATGTCGGCGCCAACCGAGAAGCGGGGCGAGCCGGTTATGACAACGGCGCGAACTTCGGGATCCTCCGCCAAGCCGACGGCAGCGTCGATGTCGGCGATGAGCTCGGCATTGAGGGCATTGACCGGCGGCCGGTTCAGCGTGATGGTTGCAACACCGTCGACGACGGCATAATCGACGTGGGTCATGGCGAGCCTCCAAGGTTGACCAAGACCGCGCAGGCTACAGCTCCAACGGCTCCGCAAATGGGGCTCGCCGCGTACCCAGGGCTCACACCGGCGTATACGGGGTTGTAGTGGCGCGGGACATCCCGTACAGGTGTCGCGGGTCTTCCCTGACAGGTGGTGGTGGTCATGGGGTTGGTCTTCCTGGTCGGTT
>JADFIY010000132.1 GCA_022566415.1 Acidobacteriota bacterium | reverse complement strand
GGCAAGACGGTCGCCCTGGCAAACAAGGAGTCGATAGTGATGGCGGGTGAGCTGCTCACCCGGCTCGTCGACGAGCATGGAGGTCGGCTCCTGCCGGTGGATAGCGAGCCGAACGCAATCTGGCAGTGCCTCAGGGGCGAAGACCGCACCATATCTCGGCTGATCATCACCGCCTCGGGCGGCGCGATGCGGCACGCCACGCAAGAGCAATTGGCCGCCGTGACTCCAGAGGAGGCCCTGAGACACCCGACCTGGGTGATGGGGCCGAAGATCACGATCGACTCGGCGACGCTGATGAACAAGGCGTTCGAGGTCGTCGAGGCGCACTTCCTGTTCGGCCTGGACTTCGACCAGATCGATGTTGTCGTCCATCCGCAGAGTTACGTCCACGCCTTTGTCGAGTTCGTCGACGGCGTGGTCAAGGCCGAGGTAGGCCCGCCTGACATGCGAAAACCAATCCAGGTCGCCCTCACCCATCCGGATCGAGCGCCCGACCCGCACCAGCACTTTGACGTGGTAGGCACCGAACTGTCCTTCCTCGCTCCCGACCGCAACGCCTTCCCTGCTCTCGACCTCGGGTACGAGGCGGGTCGTAGGGGCGGCAACGCTCCTGCCGTGCTGAACGCGGCCGATGAAATCGCGGTCTCTGCGTTCCTCGACGGTCGGATACCGTTTACCGCGATCACCGACATCGTGTCCGACAGCCTCGATGCGGTACCACACCGGTCGCTCGAAAGGCTCGAGGACGCCCTCGCCGCCGACGCCGCGGGACGGCAGGCGGCAGCCGACGCAGTCCACCGTTTAGCGAACAGCGGCCGGTAGCGTTGTCCCGATGAGCGCCGAGCTCCGGAGCCCCCGATGACCGCTGCCGTCATGCTGATCGGCATCATTCTGATGATCGTGATCCACGAGGGTGGTCATTTCCTGGCAGCCAAGGCGTTCAACATCAAGGCGACCGAGGCGTTCTTCGGCTTTGGGCCGAAGCTGTGGTCGATCACTCGTGGCGAGACCGAGTACGGGATCAAGGCGATTCCCCTTGGCGGCTACGTAAGGATCATCGGGATGAGCCCCGGGGAGCCGGTTGCGCCTGAGGATGTCGACCGGACGTACAGCGCCGCTCCGTTCTGGCAGAAGACGATCGTCGTGCTCGCCGGCATCGCCAGTCACTTCGTGGTCGCCTTTCTCCTGTTCTTCATCGTGTTCTCTGTGTGGGGACAGATCGCCCGCGACGAGTCGGGGGACCGGGTTCCGACGCTGACCCTCGCCCTGGTGGCGCGAACAACGCCAGACGGAGCGCCGGCGCCGGCGCGCATTGCCGGGTTCGAAGAGGGCGATGTGTTGACGTCGCTCGACGGGGCAGTGGTGACGTCGTGGACCGGGTTCGTCGATCTGGTTCAGGTCAGAGGCGGAGACTCGGTGGTGATCGGCTACGACCGGGGTGGTGAACCGGCACAGGTTCCGGTGACGCTGGCGCTCATTGAACGGCCGCTATTCGTCGATGGCGAGGTGGACCTCGACGATAACGGCAATGCGATCACCGAGGAGATCGGCTACTTCGGAGCTGCACCCGAGATCGAGCGTTTCAACGACGGATTCATCTCCAACATCGGCGCCGCCGGGTCGGCGCTGGTGACCGCGATGTGGGAAGGTGCCAAGGGCCTGTGGGCGTTGATCGTCGGGTTCCCTGATCTGCTGCGGGGCTTGTTCACCGGCGACGACGAGATCCTCAACGAAGTGCGTCCCATCACGCCGATCGGCCTGGTGAGGCTCGCCGGCCCGCTGGAGTCCACCGTCGCGATACTGGCTCTCGTCAACGTCTTCGTCGGCATCGTCAACCTGATTCCGTTGTATCCGCTCGACGGAGGGCACTTCGCCGTGGCTGTGTACGAGAAGGTGACCGGCCGAGTGACCGACGTGGCCAAGCTGGCCCCGATCGCTGCCGTCGTGGTGATTTTCTTCGTTTCGGTGGGCCTGGTGGGCCTGTACCTCGATATTTTCAGGCCGTTGCAGTTGTAGCTTCGAGTCGAAGGCTCGAAGCCGTATTACGTATTACGTATCTGTGGCTCACGCCTCGCGCGCACCTACCATCAGGACATGATCCCTCGACGCGCTTCTCGTCGTCTCAATGTCGGTGATGTTCCCATCGGTGATGGGGCGCCGATAACGGTGCAGTCGATGACGACGACCAAAACTGCCGACGTCGACGGCACTCTTGCCCAGGTGTATGCGCTTGCCAGTGCCGGTGCCGACATCGTGCGCATCACCTGCAACGATGTTGACGCGGCTGCCGGCCTGGCAGAGATCGTGCCACGATCGCCGGTACCGATCATTGCCGACATCCACTATCAGTATCGATTGGCGTTGGCCGCTCTCGAGGCCGGGGTGGCAGGCCTTCGCCTCAACCCGGGCAACATCCGGAAGGAGGACCAAATCAAGACCGTTGCCAGAGCCGCGTCCGATGCCGGTGTGCCGATCCGGGTCGGGGTGAACGCCGGCTCGCTGGACAAGAAACTGCTCGCTGAGTACGGGGGGCCGGTCGCAGAAGCGCTGGTGCGCTCGGCTGAGAAGGAGATCGGCTACCTCGAGGACGTCGGCTTCCACGATATCAAGATCTCCGTCAAGCACTCCAACGTCCCAACAATGGTGGAGTCGTACCGGATGCTCGCCGAGCGCATCGAATACCCGCTCCACCTCGGGGTCACCGAGGCCGGCCCGCCGCCTGGGGGCCTCATCAAATCCGTTGCCGGGATCTCGACGCTGCTGCTGGAGGGCATCGGAGACACCATCCGGTTTTCGCTCACCGCAGATCCGGTGGAGGAGGCGAAGGCCGGGAGACAGCTCCTCGAATACCTCGGCCTCAGGGAGCGGACCACGGTCGACCTGATCGCCTGCCCGTCCTGCGGCAGGGCGGAGGTGGACGTCATCGACGTTGCGGAACGGGCAAGGGCCGCCCTCGAGGAGGCCGCGCTGCCCATTCAGGTAGCGGTGATGGGCTGCGTCGTGAACGGCCCAGGCGAGGCGCGCGAGGCCGACATCGGGATCGCCGCCGGGCGCGGCAAGGGGCATCTGTTCATCAAGGGCCAGGTGGTGCGGGTGGTTCCGGAGGAAGAGATGGTCGAGGCTCTCCTCGAGGAGGCGGAGCGGCTGGTGGCAGAGGGTGTCGATGCGCGGCTGGCCGCCGCCGACGGCGACGCCGGCCGGGTGGCGGAGGAGACTCGGATCGAGTTGCTTGGCACCCAGGGCGACCCCAACCAAACGGCAGCGCGCAGGGCCGCGGTCGCCGAAGTCGCTGGCCGAGAGCCTTCCCGCTGACGTCGGCCTGCCTCGCTATCCTCGCTTGTCCTCAACCCCTCGGAGCACCCGATTGCGCTGGTCGCAGGCCTTCATCCCAACCCTTCGCGATGATCCCGCCGACGCCGGGGCGGTGAGCCACCGGCTGTTGGTGCGCGCCGGGTACATCCGCCAGCTGATGGCAGGCGCTTACTCCATGCTCCCGCTCGGGTTTCGAGTCCGAGAGAAGATCATGAGGATCATCCGGGAGGAGATCGAGGCCATCGGCGGCCAGGAGCTGCTGCTGCCAGCTCTGCACCCTCGAGACCTATGGGAGCAAACGGGGCGGGCAGAGGCGATGGCGGACATCCTGTACACACTGAGCGACGGCCGCGGGCAGGATCTCGTCCTCGGACCGACCCACGAGGAGATCTTCACAACCATCGCAAAGGAGCTCACGTCGTACAAGCAGCTTCCCCAGCTCTGGTACCAGATACAGACCAAGTTCCGCGACGAGCCGCGTCCCAAGTCGGGCCTGTTGCGGGTCCGCGAGTTCACGATGAAGGACTCGTACAGCTTCGATGTCGATGCGGCAGGGCTCGACGAGCAGTTTGACAATCACCATCGCGCCTATACGCGGATTTTCGAGCGCATGGGGATGCCTGCCCTCCCGGTGCAGGCATCGTCCGGCGCCATGGGCGGGTCCGAGTCGATCGAGTTCATCGTTCAGTCACCCGCGGGTGAGGATGACATCGCCCACTGTCCGGCAGGGGACTACACCGCCAACCTCGAGCGAGCCACCTCCCGGCTTGCCGAGGTCCAAGACGATCCGGGTCCGGACAAGCCTGAGATGTTCCCGACCCCCGGCGTGCGGACGATCGAGGACCTGGTGGCCTTCGAAGGCGGAGCACCGGCCGACCGGCAGCTGAAGACGCTGGTCCTGGTCCTCGATGACAAGCCGACGCTGGTGATGCTTCGGGGCGACCACGACTTGCAAGAGCAGAAGCTGAGGGACGGCATCGGCGCCCTCGAGGTTCGACCGGCACAGCCAGAAGAGATCAAGGAGCTGATGGGGGCGGGGGCCGGGAGCCTTGGCGCGGTCGGCGTCGACCAGCTGCCGATCCTGGCCGACGAAGCGCTGCGCGGTCGCCGCAACATGGTCACCGGCGCCAACCGCGACGACCACCATCTGCGCGGTGTCGACGTTGAGCGTGATATCGCAGTGACCCGGTGGCTCGACCTGCGGGCGGTGGCGGCCGGTGAGCCATGCCCCGTGTGTGGGGAGCCGCTCGAGGTGTTCCGCGGGATCGAGGTCGGTCATATCTTCAAGCAAGGCACGAAATACTCCGAGGCTCTCGGAGCGACCGTCCAGGATGCCGACGGGGAGAGCGTCAACCTGGTCATGGGCGCATATGGGATCGGCGTCGAGCGAAACCTGGCCGCCTGCGTCGAGGCGAACCACGACGACCTCGGGATCGTTTGGCCGATCTCGGTGGCTCCATACGAGGTCGTCATCACCGTCGTCACCATGGATGACGAGGGCGCAGTCGATGCCGCAGAGGCGCTGTATCTGGGCCTGATCGACGCCGGAGTCGATGTGCTCATCGACGATCGGGCAGAGCGTGCCGGGGTGAAGTTCGCCGATGCCGAGCTGATCGGTATCCCGTACCGGATAACGGTCGGGCCCAAGGGACTCGCCGATGGCATCGTCGAGGTGACCGACCGTCGGAGTCTTCAATCCGAGAACGTCCCCGTCGACGAGGTAGTGGCGACGGTCGTGGACCGCGTGGTCACAGCCCGCGTCTAGAGCTTCAGGCCTCGAGTGTCCCGGGATCAAGAGGAACATCCACGGCGTGTTGCTGGAGCGCAGAAAGCGGAACCATCTCGAGGGCGCGTTCGTGGGTCGAGGCAAGCACCACCGGCGCCGCCGCCCCATCGCGATGAGCCCGCAACCAGTTTGCCGCCGTGACACACCAGCGATCGCCAGGAACGAGTCCTGGGAACCGGTATTGCGGCATCGGGGTCGTGAGATCGTTGCCGATGCCGCGCTGGTGGTCGAGGAACTCCTTGGTGGCTACCGCACACACGGTATGACTTCCGGGGTCCTCTGCTCCGGTGTGGCACCATCCATCCCGATGGAAGCCGGTAAGCGGGTCGGTGCCGCAAGGCTCGAGTTCGCCTCCAAGGACGTTGCGATCGGTCACGGCACCAGTATCGCCGAAAGTGGCGGGCGTAGAGCGCTCGTCGGGTCAATAGCCGGGCGTTCGAGCGTGCACCGATAGGCGATCGGTCGTCTCGACAGAAGCTGAGCCTTTGTTTTCCCGCTCTTGCCACTGCGTGGCAGGCCGCTCGGGCCCCGACTCAGCAGAGTTCTCTGGTCGTTGAGGCACGGTGGTCGCATCCGCTTCGCCTTCGTTTCCCGCGCTTGGCTCTGGCCCGCTCGGGCCACGGCTCCGCAGATAGCCCTTTAATAGAGACCGGATCGCTTCCTACTTGTGGAGCCTCTAGTGAACGCCGCGCGCTGATATACTCTGCCTGGAACCGGATGCGCGCGTCGAGGTGGGCCCTGCCCGCCTCGCTGTGTGATGTCACAAAGGAGTACGGTGCGTGACCGATTTGGCAGAGCAGATTTGGGGGCTGGTTGAGCCCTACCTCGCCGCCGAGGGCATGGAACTCGACGATGTCGAAGTCCTTGGTGGAGGAAGGCTGCTGCGCGTCGTCGTCGAAGGCGAAAAGCCGCTTGCGGTCGACAGGATAGCCGCTATCTCCCAGGGGCTCGGGCGCCTCATCGAAGAAGACGACCCGTTTCCAGGCGCTTACACCTTGGAGGTGACCTCACCGGGGCTCGAGCGCAAGCTGCGCCGCCCTTCCCACTTCGAAAAGGCTATCGGGAGCGAGGTCGCGGTCAAGACCCATGTGCCGATCAACGACGACAAGCATCACAAGGGTCGCCTGATAGCCGCCGACGACGCGGGCATCGTCGTCGCGGTCGACGGGAGCGAGCGCAGCATCAGCTACGACAACGTGGCCAAGGCTCGCACCGTGTTCGTGTGGGAGAAGGGTCAGAAGCGCGGGAAGACCGCGTAGGGGGAAGCCATCATGGATTACAACTTGCTCGACGCACTAGAGCTTCTCGAGCGCGAAAAAGGTGTGCCGGCAGACACCATTCTCGACGCGTTGGCCAACGCGCTCGTGTCTGCCTACAAACGCACTCCCGGCGCCGCCGAGGAGGCAAGGGTGACCATCGACGCCGACACCGGCGAGATCATCGTGTACGGCCAGGAGCTCGACGAGGACGGCAACGTCGTCGATGAGTGGCAGGACACCCCGAGTGATTTCGGGCGCATCGCAGCGCAGACCGCCAAACAGGTCATCCTGCAACGGCTGCGTGACGCCAAGCGAGAGCAGGTGTTCGAGGTCTACGAGGGACGCGAGGGCGACCTGATCACCGGAATCGTGCAGCAGTCGGATCATCGCTTTGCCATCCTCGACCTCGGCGATGCCGAGGCGATCATGCCGTCATCCGAGCGCATCCCGTACGAGCGCCTGGAGCGCGGCAACCGGGTAAAGGCGTACATCCTCGAGGTCCGCGGCGAGGGCAAGGGTCCGCAGATCGTCGTTTCCCGCAGCCACCCGGAGTTCATCAGGTCGTTGTTCGAGCTCGAAGTGCCCGAGCTGGTCGACGGTGATGTCGAGATCCGGGCGATCGCCCGCGAGCCGGGGCACCGGACCAAGATCGCGGTGGCCTCGAACGATCCGAACGTAGACCCGGTCGGCGCCTGCGTGGGTGCACGCGGGTCGCGGGTGCGCCAGGTGGTCAACGAGCTGCGCGGCGAGAAGGTCGACATCGTCGAGTGGCGGGAAGACAAGGCGTCCTTCATTGCTGAGGCGTTGAGCCCGGCCAGGGTGAAAGAGGTGCGCCTCGACGACGAAGAGATGGTTGCCGAGGTCATCGTGCCCGACCATCAGCTGTCGCTGGCGATCGGCAAGGAAGGTCAAAACGCCAGGCTCGCCGCTCGCCTGTCCGGATACAAGATCGACATCCGTTCCGAGAGTCAGGACCTCGGGCTCGACATCGAGGAGACCGCCGAGGAGTCCGCTGAGCCGACCCCGGACGGTGGGAACGGCGAAGCCAAGGACGAGGCGGCCGCGACGACAGGCGATGACGGAGCGGCGGCCACTGCCGCCGAGGCGGGTG
>JADFIY010000131.1 GCA_022566415.1 Acidobacteriota bacterium | reverse complement strand
GGCAGAGCGCTGGGCGGTTGTCGGTCGAGCCCGACACCGTGGACACGTGGCGGTCCCGGTTCGCCCGAGGGCTTGGCGTGTCTCCAGGACCGTTCCCGACCGGGTCGACCGATCCACCGAGGCCACGACCACCGTCTCAAGGTGATCAAGACCGTCACCGAGGAGCCACCTGATCCTGCGAGTCACTGGGTTGGGACGCCAGATCGCTGAGGCGTTGGCCGACAATGTGGGGATTTCCCGCTCCCAGATTTGGCGGATCCTCCAGATTTGGCGGATCCTCGATGATTGGACCCCAAACCCCTTCGGGTGCGTTCGTGGCTCGCGTCGAAGGATCCCGAGTTCTGGGAGAGGGCCGCCGATGTCTGCGGTCTCTATCTCGATCCGCCCCAGGGTGCTCTGGTGCTCGGTGGATGAAAAGACCGAGATGTAGGCCACATCCCGCGTCAACCCCACCAAACCTCCCCGCCCCGGCCTCACAGAACGCCAAGAGTTCGAGTACCGCTGCCATGGCACGGCGTGTTTGTTCGCCGCATTGGACGTCCACTCCGGGGAGACGTCCACCTTCCCGGCTGAGCACAGGGCCCCGTAGGCCCCGATATCGAGTCTCCCTGCAATTCGCGAGGCGATCGGTCTAGGCTGCTACACCAGAAGTAGACGACGGAAGGAGTAGAGCGATGTTGTCGGTTGCCGTGATATTCTTCACATTCGCCACGGGAGCGTTCGTGATCGGGGTCTACCTGCTCGGCATTGGCGCCGACGAACCCGAGGATGGGGGAAAAGGGCCTCTCTATACGGTCGGCTGGATCGAGCTCGTCGTCGGGTTGTTCCTCGCGACCCAGGTGCTCATCCTAGTGGAGGTCGCCGGCTTCCCGACCCTTGCCGGGATCGTCGGGCTCTTTGCGCTCTTCTTCATCTCATTCGGGATCGCGCTGATCAAGGGAGCGGACCTGCGACCCGTCGGTGCGATCGCGTTCACCATCGGCCTCTTCGCCTGGCCGTATGCCTTCTTCGACGGGTTCAACGGCGTTTTTGTCTTCCAGTCGAACGCGATCCTGTGGAGCGTCGCGTTCTTCGGCATCGCCGCCTTCACCTACGGCAAGCTCAACGCGAAGCCCCTGGGCGGGATCCTTTTGTTGGTCGCGATCTGGGGATGGCTCCCCGCGGTGTACCTGTCGGTGGACGCCCTTATCTTTTAGTAGAGAGGACGGCGCCGGCCGACCTGAGGCGCCGGTTCGAGACGCCGACCGCGGCGGGTGCTCGACGCCATGGCGATTGCAGGTGCTTCGCGCGCGGTGCAGCGAGTCCCGGCGGTTCACTCGGACACGGTCGGGCGTCTCCGGATCTGGCTGCCCGGCGCTCGATCTGACAGACCCAGATCTCTCTTCCGTGCCCCACGAGATTCGGGCCACTCCATCCCCCTAGCCATGACCATAGCTATCGTTCACGCCCGCAGTGACGCCGATTGCCGGGTACGCCGGCCAACCAGAGTAACGATCGACGCCGCCGTCAGCAGCAACCCGGCTACCGCCACCCAGCTCGTCGAAAAGGAGTATCGGTCGATGGTCCAGCCGAGCAAGATCGGCCCCAGCCCGGCCCCCAGAAAGATCCCTGCCTGCATGATCGCAGAGGAAGCGGCCACGGTCGACGTGTTGGCATTGACCACGGTGAAGGTCATCAAACCAGTCCATCCCCACGCAGTGGCAAAGGCAACGACGACGAGCACGCCAAACGCCAACCCCGTTGTCGGTCGCAGCAGAAGGAAAACCAAAGCGCCGGTACCGAGGAGGATGGCGACTCCGGCGAAGCCGCGGCCGCCGATGCGGTCGGTGATGGCTCCCACCGCGATCCTGGCTGAAATGCTCGCCATCGAGCCGACAAACAGGAGCACACCCGCAGCCGCCTCGGTGAACGACGCCTTCTCGACCGCGGCGGCTATGAGGAAGGTGCCGAGCGAGATGGCCGCCGCCGCGCTCAGCGCCGACGCCGCGGCAAGCATGACGAGGTCGAGAGCCGTGAGCGGCCGAGCGCCGCGCCCCGGCGGAGACGCTCCCTCCGATTGGAGCGGCGGGTCGCGGTCCACGGCGATCAGCACCCAAACCGGGCCTGCCAGCAGCGCGGCAACCGCAAACGAGAACTGCCAGCCGACGGACAGGATCAACACGGGGACGGCGAGCCCGGCGAGCAAGGTCGAAAAGGGGATTCCGGCATGTTTGAGCCCGAAGGTGATCCCGCGCCGGCTGGCGTCGACCTGCTCGGCCAGCGCCTTGTTGGCCGCAGGGTTGGCGAACCCATAGACAGCGCCTCCCAGCACCAGGAGGACGACAAAGCCGGGCACGCTCCTGGCGAACAGCGCGATCGCGACCAGCACCGCCGACGACCCCACACAATTGATCTTCATCGCCCGATGCCAGCCGATCCTCTCCACAACCCGACCCAAGGGCGCCGAGGCGATGGCGGCGGTCAAGAAGAACGCTGCGCTGAGGGCGCCGAGCCCGGTGATGCTCAACCCGAGATCGTCCTCGAGCTGGAGAAACGCGGCGCCGAGCAGGAACACCGGCTGGGTGCTCAGCGCAACGATGAGGACCGAAAGCACCAGCCGCCGCCAGGGAAGAGAGGCATGAGTCGCGAGTTGCGAGTCGCGAGTCATGAGTTGCCAGTTATCAGTTGCCAGTTGTTAGTCACCAGGCCAACTGCTTAGCCGCTCGGGATGAGAGATACGCAATGCGTAATACGTAATACGTAATACGTAATACGGAGCGGCGCAAAGCGCCGCTCATTGGTTCCCAATGGCGCCGTGCGGGATCTCGCCGAGACGGCCTGCCTGATAATCCTCGTAGGCCTGGACCAGCTCGTCGCGGGTGTTCATCACGAACGGCCCCGCCCATGCCACCGGCTCCCGGATCGGCAGGCCTCCGAGCACGAGAACGTCCAGCTGCGGGCTGCGCGTTTCTTGCTCGGTGGAAGCTTGCACCGTGATCGTGTCGCCCGGGCCGTAGACCGCCAGGTTGCCCATCTGGGCCGGGGCCTGCTCGGATCCAAAGCTGCCAAGGCCGTTGAGCACGTACACCAGAGCGTTGAAGTCTTTCGGCCAGGGGAGCTGCATGCGCGCTCCCGGGCTGAGGGTGGCATGCAGCATCGTCATCGGTGTGTGGGTCGAGCCGGGACCCTGGTGACCGTCCAGATCTCCGGCGATGAGCCGGATCAGGGCGCCCCCATCCGGGGTAGTGAGCAGTGCGACATTGCTGGCGCGCAGATCCTGGTACCGCGGTGGAAGAAACTTGTCTTTGGCCGGAAGGTTCACCCACAACTGGAAACCGTGAAACAGCCCGCCGGAAACGACGAGCTCCTCCGGCGGCGCCTCGATATGCAGAAGCCCGGACCCTGCGGTCATCCACTGGGTGTCTCCATCGGTGATCACCCCTCCACCGCCGTGCGAGTCCTGATGGATGAACGTTCCGTCGATGATGTAGGTGACGGTCTCGAACCCTCGATGCGGGTGCCAGGGGGTCCCCTTGGGCTCGCCGGGGGCATAAAGCACCTCCCCCATCTGATCCATGTGGATGAAGGGGTCGATCTCGGTGAGATCGACCCCGGCAAAGGCGCGTCGCACCGGGAAGCCCTCGCCCTCGAATCCGCTGGGTGCGGTCGTGACCGACTTGACCGAGCGGTCAACCGCGTCGGGGGCAGGCTCCGACAACCGAGGGAGGGTGAGTATGTCGTCGACCGTGACGGCAGGCAAGGAGATCCTTCTGAAGACTGATGATGCCGACAACGATGGTGACGGCACACCTATTCCTCAACGACAGTAGCGCTGTCGCCCCGCGGTGTGGCGGCAGGTGTCGGATAACCTCGGACCCTCGACCGGAGAAAGGGACGCATGTTGTTCGGAACCGCAGTCACCATCCAATCGGGCAAGCTCGACCGGTTTCGCCGGCTCGATGAAGAGCTCGACGAGCACCGCGGCGAGTACGAGGAGCTCAACGAGCGGTTCCGTGTGCGCGCTCACAGCGTATGGGTGAGCCATCAACTCGATGGAACGCCGATCGCCGTGAACATATACGACATCGACCCCGCCGGGCTCCAGGAAATGGCAAAACGTCGGTGGGACCTGGACTCCGCTTACGACCGCTGGTGGGTCGGCTGGGTCAGCGACGTGTACGGCATCGATCTCGTCGGCGCCCGGACGCATGCGGGCCCGCCGGAGCAGGTGTTGAGTTGGGAGTCCGGATAACAGCCGGGTTCAGCGTGGGGTGGCGAAGTCGCCGTGCAGTGTGGCTGTACGACGCGCTAGTGTCGACGCCAGGTCGACCCGCCGAGACAGGAGCTGACCATGGCCGAACCACTGCCGTCGCTGAGTTTCCACAACAAGCCGGACGACTACCACCCCATCCCTGCGGCGGCGTACGACGAGCACAGCCCCGCGGTGATGGAAGCGGTCATGTCCAAGGGCTACTACACCCGAGAGATCTCCAACGGGATCCATTACCTGACCGAAGGCTGGTACTTCGTCATGGTCGCCGAACACGACGATGGGCTGATCGTCGTCGACGCTCCGCCGACCATCGGATCGGACTTTCTCGGCAACAACCTGCTCAACGGAATCGGTGAGATCTCGGACAAGCCGATCACCCACGTCATCTACAGCCACCACCACCGCGACCACATCGGAGCCGCCAACCTGTATCCGGAGGATGCGATCATCATCGCCCAGGACCACTGCGCCGAATACGTGGCCACCGCCAATGATCCGCAGCGGCCGCCGGCGACCGAGACGTTCACCGACAGCTACACCCTGTCGCTGGGTGGGCGCACGCTGCAGCTCGATTATCACGGCAACATCCACTGCCCAGGCAACATCTTCATCTACGAACCGGACGAGAAAATCCTGATGAACGTCGATGTGATCTTCCCCGGGTGGGTGCCGTTCAGCAGTCTGGCGATGGCGTCGGATTTGCGGGGGTTCCTCAGGGGGCACGACGTGGTGCTGAGCTATGACTTCGACACATTCCTCCCCGGGCATCTGTCTCGCCTGGGGACGAGAGACGACGTCGAGGTGCAGAAGGCGTACTTCGACGATCTCGTCAACGCGACGATGACCCACCTGGACGAGGTGTCTCC
Organism: Acidobacteriota bacterium; assembly: GCA_022566415.1. Lineage (GTDB taxonomy): Bacteria > Actinomycetota > Acidimicrobiia > Spongiisociales > UBA5794 > JACZST01. The sequence continues at coordinate 2,350 of JADFIY010000131.1, read as the reverse complement.
CGCCCGCAACGCCATGGATGCCGAAATCAGCTTCATGGGGGTCGCCGAACAGGTTGGCGGGTTCGAGAACGCCTGGCTGGTGTTCGACACGTACATCAACAGCATCGCCGATGCGGTGACCGCCGAGGTGCTGCCCAAATGGCAGGGCAAGCTCGCCGCCGCCGACGTGTACACCAGATCACACGCCTGGGAGGTCGTCGAGCGACTACGGCTAGACGCCTGATCACGGGTACCCGTTGAGCCTGAAGCGACACACGGTTGCCCGAAGCGGTGATGCACGATTCGACGTGCCTGGCCGCTTCGCCGCCTGGAGCGGCGGGTTCCGACGATGGACTGTCTTGGACGACACGGTGGGATCGGTGCATCAGGACTTCGGGATCTGCGAGCTGGACTCCGGCGGATTCATCGATACCCATATCCACTCCTTCGAGGAAAGCTTCTTCGTGCTCTCTGGCGAGGTGGTGTGCCATACCCACGAAGGAGCATTCCGACTGCGTGAAGGGGACTACGGCGTGGTACCTGTTGGTGCCGCTCACGCCTGGCGGAATGACGGCTCGGAGCCAGCCCGCTGGGCAGAGATGTTGGCGCCCCAGGCACGCCTCGACCACGACGGTGACACCTGGCCGGTCGACCGTCTCCCCGATGTGCCGGCCATCGACCTCGATGCCCGCGATCCACGGAACCGGTCGTTCGGTACCGTTCAACCAGGCAATATGGAGGTGGGCCGGCAAACCCAGGATCACCTGGCGGCCTCGGCGAGCATGCGCACCGCTCTGCTGGTGTACAGCGGGATCACGGTCAAGATGATGGTCGACTCCGACCTCGGCGCCTTCCTGTCCACGATGTTCATGGTGCAGTACGAGCCCGGTGGATTCGCCGGCGCCCACGACCACCCCTTCGAAGAGACCTTTCTCATCGTGGAGGGGGAGACCGACGCCGTGTTCGACGGTGAGCACTACCGGCTGACGCCAGGGGACGTAGCTTGGGCGGGCGTCGGCTGCATTCACGAGTTCGCCAACGCCACCGATGGCCCGGTTCGCTGGCTGGAGACTCAGGCGCCACAACCGCCGGCACGGCATTCGTACCGGTTCGACAGGGACTGGGCGTATTTGACAGAAGCACTCGAGTAGAGAGGACAACAACCATGGCTGACAACGGATCGGTCTTAGTCGTCGGAGGAACTTCGGAGATCGGCAAGCGCATCGCGAAGCAATACGCCGATCAGGGTGAGAGCGTGATCGTCACCAGCCGCGACGCGGCCAAGGCGCAAGCGGCGGCGAAAGATATCGGAGGCGATTCCTCCGGGATCGCACTCGATCTGGTCAAACCACACGAGATTGGCGACGCCCTCGGCGAGGTAGGGCCGGTGAAGTACCTGGTGCTTGTGGCCATCGAGCGCGACTCCAACATGATCGATGACTTCAACGTCGACGGTGCGCTCAACCTGTTCACGATGAAGCTCGTCGGGTATGCCGAGGTGATCCACGCCCTGCGCAAACGGCTCAGCGACGACAGCGCCATCGTGCTCTTCGGAGGACTGGCCAAGGAGCGCCCATATCCCGGCTCGACCACGGTCACCACGGTGAACGGTGGGGTGTCAACGATGATCAAGTCGCTTGCGATTCAGCTGGCCCCGATCCGGGTCAACGCCATCCACCCTGCCATCGTCGGTGACAGCCCGTTCTGGGCGGCCACACCGCCGGAGGTCCTGGAGGCGTTCCGGGTTCGTACTCCCCTGGGCCGCCTCGTCGAGATAGACGATGTGGTCCATGCAACGTCCTTCCTGCTGGAGAACAAGGCGGTCAACGCGGTCAACTTGAACCTGGACGGCGGCTGGCTCGCCATGTGACCCCCGGTACCGTGTAGCCGAACAATGCCGAACATCCCGTATCCCGACCTCGACGCGATCGACGATCCCGAGATCCTCGGCATCCTGGAACGCGCCCGTCGCGTGGGGACGCCGCGCCCGGAGTCTCAGGCGATCCGGGCACACGTTCCGGCCGTGGTGAAGTCGTTTTCCAAGGCGTGGCAGGAGACCTTCGTGGACGGCGTTGTCAATCACGCGCTGAAGGAGCTGTGCCGCGTCTACGTGACCAAGACGGTGGAATGCGGGTACTGCGCAGCGCAACGCTCGGTTGATGCCGACGTTCCCGAGGACCACTACGACGACCTGCTGGAGTACCAGACCTCCGACCGCTACAGCGATCGAGAGAAGGCGACGCTCCGATACACCGATGCCATCGTATGGAACGCCGACTTCGCCGACGATGAGATGTGGGAGGCCCTGAACGCCAACTTCACCGCGCCCGAACTGGTGGAGCTCGGGTTCTTCATCGGCCTGACCTCGGGT
>JADFIY010000130.1 GCA_022566415.1 Acidobacteriota bacterium | reverse complement strand
TCCAGCGTTTTGCCGCGGCCCTCGCCTCAGACCTCGTCGAGCGGCACCGGCTCAGGGGTAGGACCGCGCTCGAGGTGGGGTGCGGCAAGGGGGACTTTCTTCAGTTGCTCGCCGAGCGTGGCATCGCCGAAGGGGTCGGCATCGACCCCGGATACCTTCCCAACCGTGAGGTTGATGGGGCAACACTGCGATTCACCAGAAAATGGTACGGGGGGGACGACGTCGGGCTCACCGGCGATCTGGTGCTGACCCGCCACCTGCTCGAGCATATCCCCAACGTCGCTGAGTTCGCCGGCTGGCTTTTGGCCTCGACCAGGGTTTCTCCCGGTGCCGGGCTGTTCACCGAGGTGCCTGACGTGCGTCGGGTGCTCCGCGAGGGGGCATTCTGGGACGTGTACTACGAGCACTGCTCGTACTTCACGCTCGGCTCGCTTGGCAGGATGCTGCGCGACACCGGGCTCCGGCTCGACCGCCTCGAGATGGGGTTCGGCGATCAGTATCTGCTCGCCGACGGGGTTCCCGGCGAGATGACCGACCCGCACCCTGCGGAAGAGCCCGTGGAAGAGGTTGCCGTGGAGGTTGCCGGATTTGCCACCGAGACGGCGCAGCGGGTGGCCGACTGGCGAGATAGGATCGAGCAGCAGGATGGTCATGTCGCGGTATGGGGAGGCGGGTCGAAGGCGGTTGCTTTTCTCGCAGCCGTCGGCGCCGATGCGGGTGCGGTCACCGTCGTGGACATCAATCCGCACAAGAAGGGCAAGTTCCTGCCGGGAACCGCCATCGAAGTGGAGCCGCCCCAGGCGCTCGTCGACCGTCGCCCCGAGCTGGTCATCCCGATGAATCCCATCTACGAGACTGAGATCCGCAGGGACCTGGCGGCGATGGGGTTGGACCCGGCAGTGATCCCTCTCTGAGAGAGCTCGAGGCCGGCCAAAGGTTCCCCGCGAGTGCTCAGACCCACTCGCGGCGGACGGCGATTACAGACAACAGCAGCAGGAACGCCCCGGTGCCGGCAAATACCGGGAGCACCGGCACATCAAAGATCGGTTCGTCGGTCGCAGCCTTGGCGCCGGACCCGCCGGAAATATTCGTGAGCGCCACCGGCGACTCCGATTCCAATCCGACATACTCGGCCGGTGGTTCCAACCCGGCCGCGTTGGCTTGGAGCCCCGGGAGCCGGAGGAGGGCAGTGAACAGGACCGCGAGCAGCACGATGACGAACGCCCTGACCAGAGGAGATCTTCCATTTCGGGACACGGTGAAGCTGTTTCCCTGGATATGTTGCTCGATGTCGGTGGGGTTCAAGGATCGGTCTTTGGTCATATCATCCGAGTAACCGATGGAGCGGTCGGACATCGGCAGACGTATTCGGATTCGTGGCGAGTACCTGACCGTCCTCCAAGAGCGTGCTGCGCACCTCGAACGAGAACACGCGGCCGGAGCCCACCAAGCTGTGGCCGAGGAACGAACCCGTATCGCACGTGAGTTGCACGACGTAGTTGCCCACCGGGTGAGCTTGATGACGGTGCAAGCGGGGGCCGCCAAGACGATTGCTGCCGACGATCCGGAGGGTGCCCGCCAGGCGATGGAAGCGGTGGAACATGAGGGACGACAGGCGCTTGGTGAGCTGCGCCACCTGCTCGGTGTGTTGCGGCCAGAAGCCGAGGTCGGCGGGCTCGGTCCCCAGCCCGGAATCGCAGATGTTCCACGGCTCGTCGAACATCTCGGCGGGGCAGGGTTGGACGTCTCACTTGAGATTGACGAATTACCGACTGACCTGCCGGCCCGCGTGGATCTGTCCGTTTACCGCATCGTCCAAGAGGCACTCACCAATGTGCTCAAGCACGCCGGACCCGGCGCCCGGACCGAGGTGCGGGTCAGCACCGATAACCATGGGGTCGCCATCGAGGTGGTCGATACCGGGCACGGTGGCACCATCCTCCCCGGGTCGGGTCACGGGATAGTCGGCATGCGCGAGCGGGCACTGATGTTGGGTGGGAGCCTCGATACGGGCCCGTATCCGGGTGGGGGTTTTCAGGTGGTTGCCTACCTGCCCATCGGCGAGGAGCCGGTATGAGCATTCGTGTCGCCGTCGTCGACGATCAGGCATTGGTACGTGGCGGGTTAGCCATGGTCCTCGGTCACCAGGACGATATCGAGGTCGTAGCCGAGGCCGGAACCGGCCTGGAGGCGATCGAGGCGGCCCGAACGCTTCGCCCGGATGTGATCCTCATGGATATCCGGATGCCTGAGATGGACGGCCTGGAGGCGACTTCCCGAATCGTCGAGGAAGCCGACTGGCCGGTGCGGGTGTTGATCTTGACGACGTTCGACCCCGACGAGTACGTCTACAAGGCACTGCGCGCCGGGGCCAGCGGCTTCGTGCTCAAGGACATCCCACCCGAGGAACTCGTCACTGCCGTGCGCACGGTGGCCGACGGAGGAGCACTGCTTTCTCCCTCGATCACGAGGCGCCTCATCGGCCAGTTCGCCGAGCGCCTCGCCGTCGATACCGCGGTGTCGGGCCGCTTGGAACGTCTCACCGACCGGGAGCGCGAGGTACTGGCTGCGATCGCGCGTGGATCCAGCAACACCGAGATCGCCGAGGAGCTCTTTATCGGAGCCGCCACGGTGAAATCACACGTGTCGAGCATTCTCACCAAGCTCGGTTTGCGCGACCGTGCCCAGGCCGTGGTCTTCGCCTACGAGAGCGGGCTCGCCGAGGTGGGCGACCACGACATCGGTCACTGAAGCCTCTCATTGCCGACGAGCCAAGGCTCGATTCTCAGCCTGAGCAGGTCGGTATCACTCCCGGCCCGAGGCCCTCCTCCATGCGAACAGGGTGGCGCCGACGAGCAACGCCAGGGCGCCGGCGGTCAACCACACGAGCGCCGGTTCCCTGCCGATCGCGATGAGCGCGACGATGCCGCCCCCCGCACTGACCCCTCCCTCCGGAGGAGGTTCCGTGGTGTTACTTCCCGGCGGCTCGGTCGTCGGTGACAGCGTGCTCGGAGGCGTCGTCGTCGAAGAAGTAGTCGTAGGAACCGTCGTCGTTGAAGAAGTAGTCGTAGGAATCGTCGTCGTCGTCGGAACCGTCGTCGTCGTCGGAACCGTCGTCGTCGTCGGAACCGTCGTCGTCGTTGGAACCGTCGTCGTCGTCGAAGACGTCGTCGTCGAAGACGTAGTCGGAGGGGGAATGGGCTGGGAGCAGAGAATGGCGTGTGACACATCACGCCCGTTGCTCGGCGTATATGACTGGCCTGGGATCGGATTCGGGAACTCCTCGTTGTCCGTCCCCGATTTCAATACCAGGAGTGTCCAGCTGGACCCGGCCGGAGGCGGCGGCACCGTAAACGACGCGGTGCCAACCGGTTCGACCTTGATACCGGTCTCACATCAGAATTCGACCTGGTTTGAGTCAATGGCCCGTGCCGAGCCGGTGACGATCGTCACGAGCAAAAATCCCGCCATCAGGGCAGTCACTACGACAACGGACCTCGTCACACTGCGTCGGAAATGCATGGCCCTACGCCCTTCCCCTCACCTGCCGCTCGGATCCCTCGACCTGGATCGTCGTTGCGCTGTACCGACCACCACCAACTCCGCCAACAGCAGCTCACGATAACGGCACATGCAGAACCATCCATGGACCCAGCGACTCTGCCCTGATGACAGCGTGTCGAAGCCGCGTTCACTCGTCATCGTCACGATTGATGAATCAACCCACAGGCCCGAATTGGCTGACATCCACCGCCTTTTGCGACGGTCTCCTGGTCAGGGCGCTCGTTTCGCTCGAACCGTGGATCGGGTGCCTACATGTCGAGCAAGGCGTTGGCCCACCACGAAGGGGCAGGGTTGGGTTCGTCCAGGTGCGGTTCCAGCTCGCTAGGTCCATGGATGACCGGCGCAGCGGGATCGAGTTGGGCTTGGCGCGCAACCACCGCCTCTGGGGTGATGTTGTAGACGGTGAGGTCCTGAGAAGCGACGACGGAACCTGAATGGTGAGCGGAGATGTCTTCGAACACTGCGTCCACTCCAGGCCGTAGGTCGAGGTGCCAAAGCGCCGCCATCCGCGGCTCAGCCATGGCGAAGACCTTGCCCGCTTGATCAGGGACGGTGTGTGCAGCCTTGAGAAGCTTGGCAACAACGGCCTCGTCAAGGCCCATCGCCCGGGCAGCGACACGAGGCGACTGGAAGCACTCGTGGATCAGCAGATCTGCGCCCTGAGCTGCTTCGACTACGTACCGACATGGACGCGTGTCACCGGAGAACACCACTTTCAATCCCGCGTACTCGATCTTGTAGCCCACTGCACCGTTGAGGGCGTGGATCACCGGGAAGCTGGAAATCGTCACCCCATTGCGTTGATACACCGTGTCGGGGCGGTCATATGGCAATTCGTGTGGGATCGCCGCAGTGCCACTTGTGGCCTTCAGGCCGCGGAAGGAGCGGGTATCCCACGCCAATGCTTTCGTCATGTGGTCAACGAACGCGGCCAGGCCCAGTTCAGGCTCGTCGGACCCGCCGCCCCAGATCTCCACCGGGTCTATTCGACCTATCTTGGCGAGGCTTCCAAGCAGGCCGGGCATATCCCCGATGTGATCGGCATGAAGGTGCGACAGGAACACCTTTGAAGTACCCGTTACTGGGAGGTGCAGTCCGGTGAAGTTCATCAGCGCACCCGAACCGATGTCGAAGAGGAAGAAGTCCCGTTCCGGGTTGCCGACCTCGATCACGAGAGATCCTGACGCCTGGGACTTGCGCGGCCAAGGGTCCCCGCTTCCGATGATCGTCACCCGCATCTCTCCTTCGGGAAGCGGCTCTGACCCTGCCACGTAGACATCGCCATACGACACGGAGGGAGTTCCGACAACCGGTCGGTCCGTCAGCGGCCTCGCGTCATCCATAACCTGGCTCCTTCCTGAGGAACGTCCAATAGCGATGAGTATGACACCACCCCCGGGCACGGCGTAGGGTGACGTTGGGCCACGACAGAGCAGGAGGCGCCAATGCAGTTCACCCAACACATCGTTTTCTATGCATCCGACGAGGAGGCGGTGAAGTCTCTCGTAGAGGAATGGGAGAATGACGGCTCGACCGACGCGCCCGGTTTCCTCGGGGGCCGTCTGCTCCGGTTCCGGGACAAGCCCGGGCGCTACGTGCTCCAAGCGGACTTCGACTCCTGGGAGTCGGCGGAAGCCAACAACGACCGACGCGAGACCGAAGAGTGGTCACAGAGACTCAGCAAGCTCATCGACGGCGAGCCGAAATACGAGAACCTCGACGTGCTCGCCGACTTCGGAGTTTGAGGTACCACCCACTCACCACCGGCTGGAGGTTCGGTACGATCGAGCACCCGATTGGAGTACCAGCCGCCTCCAAGGAGTGTTGGGCCGGTGAACTGATGGAAATCGACGGTTTCACGGTGGAGGCACTGACCCCAGCTCGCTTCGACGACCTGGGTGCCGTTCTCGGCGAGGGTGGCATCGGTGGCTGCTGGTGTATGTACTGGACGACGCGCACGACCGCCGAGTGGCGGGAGAACTGCAGGGGCGGTAGCACCGCTCCGAACAAGTCGGGCATGCTCGATCTGGTAGCGGTCGGCCCTCCGCCAGGGCTGGTTGCCTACGACGATGGCGAGCCGGTTGCCTGGTGCCGGGTGGTGGCACGATCCACCCTGCCAGGACTCGAGCGATCGACCCACTTCAAGACCGACCTCGACATCGAGGGAGTGTGGTCGTTGCCTTGTTTTGTGGTCCGCAAGGAACACCGCAGGCGCGGTCTCACCGAAACCCTCATCAAGGCGGCAATGTCGTTTGCCGCCGATCATGGCGCGACCGCGCTCGAAGGCTACCCATGGGAAACGACCCGCGATGAGGCGCCAATGTCGATCTATACCGGGGTGGCCTCGACCTTTGAGCGACTCGGGTTCCAAGAGGTGCAACGGAGGGCGCCGCACAAACCGATGATGCGGCTCGAACTCGAGGCCTGACCACGAAGCCATCCGCCGGCTCAACTGCTGAACCCCCGGGCCCGGAACCCGGGCTGGCAACCGGTACGCTCTGAGAATGGCACCAACGGCTACGGCCGACGCGGTTATTTGTGGTGCAGGCATAGCCGGTGTCAGCACCGCCTACTTCCTGGCGGTCCATGAGGGGATGAGCGACCTGGTTCTGTGCGACCCGCGCCCTCCTCTGACCCTCACCAGCGACAAGTCCACCGAGTGCTACCGGAACTGGTGGCCGGACCCGTCGATGGTGTCGTTCATGGGTCGGTCGATCGATCTTCTCGAAAACCTGTCCGATGAGAGTGGCAACGCCTTCAATCTGGGCCGGCGCGGCTACCTCTACGTCACCGGCGGGGGTACGGCTCAGCTGGTGACCGCAGCCGCTCAGATCTCAGACGCCGGAGCCGGGTCGGTTCGTGTCCACACAGGATCGAGCGATGACCCGTCGTACGTGGCGGCAGAGCCTGAAGGATGGGCGACCCATCCCGATGGTGCCGATGTGTTCGCAGCTTCGGAACCGTTGACCGAGCATTTCCCGTACCTCACCGGCGCGGCCCGGGGTGCGACCCATGTCCGCAGGGCCGGTTGGTTCAGCGCCCAACAGCTCGGAGCCTGGATGCTGGATCGGGCCAGAGAGCGGGGACTCGCGCTGCGCCGCAGCCGGATCGTCGAAGTGGATGTGGACAAGGATCGAGTCACCGGTGTGCGCCTTGACAACGGGACCCGTATCGCCACCGGGGTCTTCATCAACGCCGCAGGGCCCATGGCCCAAGGTGTCGCCGCAATGACCGGTGTCGACCTGCCGATGCACAACGAGGTGCACTTGAAGCTGGCCTTCAGAGACTCCCTTGGGGCGATCCCACGGGACGCCCCGATGCTCATCTGGACCGACCCGCAGCGGCTCAACCTGAGCGACGAGGAACGCAGGTTGTGCGTCGAAGAGGGCCGCACCGACCTGCTGGGAGAGATGCCGGCAGGATGCCACTGTCGGCCGGAGGGCGGAGTCGACTCACAATGGGTGCTCGGGCTGTGGGAGTACCACCGGGACGTGCGGGAGCCGGTGTGGCCGCTGCCGACCGATGGGTTGTACGCCGACACCGTGCTGCGCGGCCTGGCAACGATGGTCCCCGCAATCGCCGCCTACCTCGAGGACCCACCGCAGTCCGTCGTCGACGGCGGCTACTACACCAAGACCACAGACAATCTGCCGCTGATCGGCCCGGCTGGGCCAACCGGCTCGTATGTGTGTGGAGCCCTCTCCGGCTACGGCGTGATGGCGGCGTCGGCTGCGGGGGAGCTTGCCGCGGCGTATGCAACCGGATCCGCCCTCCCCGACTATGCACCAGCGTTCCATCCCGGCCGGTACGACGACCCGGCGTACCGCGAGCAGGATGCTGGGGCGATCGACACCGGTCAGATCTGACCGGAGCGCGGCCGACCCACCCATCGATGGCGGTGAAGGGTTGGGTGGCGTC
>JADFIY010000129.1 GCA_022566415.1 Acidobacteriota bacterium | reverse complement strand
CGACCGGTCACCTATCGATGCGCGCTCCCAGAGGCTCCGCAAATAGAGCGCGATCCGGTCTCTGTCGGCAAGGCCATTCGCGGAGCCGTGGCCCGAGCGGCCCGCCGCCATGCGGCAAGAGCGAGAAAATAGCTCCACTTCTGTCGAGACGACCGGTCACGTATCGATGGGCGCTCTAGCAAGCCTTCGTTACCGCTGACCGGGCGTAGGCTCCGCCGATGCGCCGGAGGCAACCGCTCGCATCCCTGATCTTGCTCGCCCTCGTCGCCGCGGCGTGTAGCCCGGCGCCGACCACCACCACTGCTACGTCGCCAGACGTATCTACATCGTCGGCCACGACCACAACGACCACATCCGCCAACGCGGCGCAGTCATCGACTGTGGGCGCGGCCGGCATCGGCGACGAGTACTACCCGACGCTGGGCAACGGCGGGTATGACGTCGAGCACTACGACCTCGATCTGTTCTACGACCCCGACGACAACACGCTCGACGCCGCCGTCATCATCACCGCCGTGGCCACCCAGGATCTGACCGCGTTCAACCTCGACTTCACCGGTTTCGACATCGTCGACCTGCGCGTCGGCGACCTGCCGGCCATGTTCGAGCGCAACGCGGGCGAGCTCACCATCACGCCGGAGGTTCCGATCGCCTCCGGCGAACGCTTCGAGGTCACCATCGCCTACGCCGGCAATCCCACTGCCTCGAGCTCCCCCGCCTTCGATCGCGTGGCCATCGGTTGGCGAGAAGGTCCGGACGGTGAGCAGTACATCGTTGCCGAGCCCGACGCCGCCCACACCTGGTTCCCTTCCAACGATCATCCGCTGGACAAGGCCACCTTCTCCTTCATCGTCACCGTCCCGGATGGGTACGCGGTCGGAGCAACCGGGGAGTTCCTCGGCATTGAACCCGGACACCAGGTCGGGGAGACGCTCAGCTACACCTGGGAGATGTCAACACCGATGGCGCCGTATTTGGCGACAATCGTCATCGGTGAGGGTTACCAGCTCGTCGAGGACCCGGTATCGAGCGAGGCGGCGGGGATTCCTGTCCGCAACTTCCTTCCCGCCGACCTCGTTGCCAACCCACCCGACGCCCTGGATGACACCGGGGAGATGCTGACAGTCCTCGAGGAGGCGTTCGGACCATATCCATTCGACCGCTACGGGATCACCGTTGTCGGCGGGTTCCCCGCTGCCCTGGAGAACCAGACGTTTTCGGTGTTCGGCAGGGTGATTGTCGACTCTCCCTTCTTTGAGTTCGTCCTGGTCCACGAGCTGGCCCATCAGTGGTTCGGGAACTCGGTCTCGGTCGCTCAGTGGAGCGATATCTGGCTCAACGAGGGTTTTGCGACCTACTCCGAGTTGTTGTGGATCGAACATCGCCAGGGCCGAGCCGTCTACGACCAGGTCGTTGCAGACCGCCGCCAGGCGGCGTCGACCGCCGGGTACGCGCCGCCCGGTCTACCGCCCCCGACCGACCTGTTCAACGGTGGCGTTTACCAACTGGGCGGGCTGCTGCTCGCCGACCTTCGTGTCGAGATCGGCGACGACGCGTTCTTCACCCTGCTCAGGACCTACGCCGCACAGTTCGCCCACGGCAACGCCACCACGCAAGACTTCATCGCCATCGCCGAGGACATCTCCGGCCAGGACCTAGACGAGTTTTTCCAGGTCCGGCTCTACGAGCCGCTCTAGCCCCGGGTGCAGTCACCACTCGAGGCCGTTCCCGTTGCCGGCGCTCGCCTTGCTGCCGATGGTCCGACGAGCATGCGTGCAGGATACGAGCGGATCAACCAGCGGCGTGACCGGTGAGTGAGTGACCGGCCACCGCTACCGTCACCTCTCATGACAGACCAGGCAGACATCGGCCTCATCGGGCTCGGCGTGATGGGAAGGAACCTCGTCCTCAACATGGACGACCACGGGTACCGCGTCGCCGTGTTCAATCGGACCACGGAGCGCGTCGACGAGTTTCTTGCCGGCGAGGCGGCCGGCACCAAGGTGATCGGCACACACTCTCTGGAAGAGTTTGTGGCAAGCCTCGGACGGCCTCGGAAGATCCTGCTCATGATCACGGCTGGCAAGCCTGTCGAGGATCAGATCGACACGTTATTCCCGATGCTCGACCGTGGCGACATCATCATGGACGGCGGGAACTCTCTGTACAGCGACACCGAGCGACGCGTCGCCGAGCTCGCCGAACACGGCATCCACTTTGTGGGCATGGGCATCTCTGGAGGTGAGGACGGGGCGCGCTACGGGCCGTCGATCATGCCGGGGGGCTCCCAGGGCGCCTGGCCCCTGATCAAGGATCTCGTCCAGGACATAGCCGCAGATGCCGAGGGCGAGCCGTGCGGGGATTGGGTAGGCAGCGGCGGCGCCGGGCATTTCGTCAAGATGATCCACAACGGGATCGAGTACGGCGACATACAGATCATCGCCGGGGCCTACGACGTCATGAAACGGGGCCTCGGGATGACCGCGACCCAGATGCAGCCAGTTTTTGTCAAATGGAACGAGGGGCGACTCGACTCCTACCTCATCGACATAACCGCCACGATCCTCGGGGTGGCAGGCGAGGACAATGTGCCGCTGGTCGACCAGATTCTCGATGTCGCAGGGCAAAAGGGAAGCGGCGCGTGGACGGTGACTGCCTCGATGGATGAGTCGATACCGACGACGTTGGTGGCAGAAGCGGTGTACGCCCGGTTCCTCTCCTCCATGGTCGAGGAACGGGCCGTCGCCGCGGAGGTGCTCTCCGGTCCGCCGAATGCGATCACCGAGGACGCGGCAGATGTGATCGACGACCTCGAAGACGCCGTGTACGCCTCCAAGATCGTCTCCTATGCCCAGGGTTTCATGCTCTTCCGCGCGGCCCACGAGGACCTCGGCTGGGAGCTGGAGCCGGGAACGATTGCTGCGCTGTGGCGGGCGGGCTGCATCATCCGGTCCCAGTTCCTCAACGAGATCACCACCGCCTACCGGATCCGCCCCGACGTCCCCAACCTGCTGCTCGATCCGTTCTTCTCTGAAGCGATAAGCGAAGCCGAACCCGGCTGGCGGCGCAGCGTGGCCCGCGCCGTGTCGGCCGGGATTCCCGTCCCTGCGCACTCATCGGCGCTGGCCTTCTACGACGGATACCGCTCCGCTCGGCTCCCGGCGAATCTGATCCAGGCGCAGCGCGACTTCTTCGGAGCTCACACCTACGAGCTCATCGACCGACCCCGCGGTGAGTTCTTCCATTCCGAATGGGGGTAATGCGGCCGCCGCCACGGGTCCTCCCCGCGTTGATCACACCGTTCGGGGACGATGGGATGATCGACACGGACGCCCACCGACACAACCTGACCACCCTGGCCGGCCGTGGTGTGGAGGGATTCGTCTTGTGCGGCTCGACAGGCCAGGGACCGTACCTGGTGCCAGGTGAACGCAACACGCTGGTTTCCACGGCTCGCCGGACGCTGGGTGCGGAGGCGTACCTGCTGTGTGGCGTCCAAGGCGAGTCGTTGGCTCAGGCTCTCGACCAGGGCAACGAGGCTGCCGAGGGTGGCGCCGATGCCCTGCTGGTGATGACCCCGACCACCCTGATACGCGGTAACCATGAAGCCGTCACCCTGTTCTACCGATTGCTCGGTGATCGGGCTCCGTTGCCCGTCTTTTTGTATTCGGTCCCTGCTACCACCGGGTATCAGATCCCGGTCGAGGTGACGATTGACCTAGCGAGCCACTCCAACATCCTCGGGATCAAGGACTCCGGTGCTGAGGCGGACCGGGTGCCACCGCTCGCTGCCGCCATCGACAGCGGATTCGTGGTCATGGCCGGCTCGTCGCGAATGGTCAACGAGTTCGTGCTCAACGGAGCACACGGCGCCATCACCTCCTCGGCGAACTATGCGTTCGACCTCATCGTCGACGCCGTCGCCGACGATGAGCCTCAGCAGCGGCTGACCGCTGTCGCCTCTTCCGTAGAGAAATTCGGCCTTGCCGGTACCTACGCCGCCGCAGAGGCCACCGGGCTCATCGCCGGAGCGATGCGGCTGCCCCTGCAGCCACTGGAAGGGACAGACCGCACCGCAGTCGCCGACCTCGTCTCCTGATTAGCGCCGCGCCGGATCGCCGTACCCAGGGCTCACACCGGCGTATACGAGGTTTGTAGTGCCCTGGGTTGCGTTGTCGTCATTGACATGTGAGTATTTACTCACCTATCTTGAGGGTATGGACGAGGTGTTCAAGGCGCTCAATGACCCGAGTCGACGTCTCCTGCTCGATCAACTGTTCGATCGGGACGCTCAGACGCTTGGTGAGCTGTGCGAATACCTCCCGGCCATGACCCGGTTCGGCGTGATGAACCACCTGTCGGTGCTGGAGGCCGCCGGCCTCGTCACTACCCGCAAGGTGGGACGTTCCAAGCACCACTATCTGAACCCGGTCCCGATCCGGCTCGTTCACGACCGCTGGATCAGCAAATACACCGAGCCCGTCGTCGGCGCCATGGCATCGATGAAGGCCCATCTCGAAGGAGGAACCAAAACCATGCCGGAGCCCAGCCACGTCTACCAGACCTACATCAAATGTGAGCCCGAACAAGCGTGGAACGCCATCGTCGATGGCGATCTCACCGTCCAGTACTTCTACAACACGAGGATCGAATCCGACTTCGAGCCCGGCGCCGCGATCCGCTACCTGTATCCGGACGGGAGCGTTGCCGCCGACGGCGAGGTGATTGCCATCGATCACGCCAAGCGACTGGAGATGACGTTCCACGCCCGCTGGGACCCCGAGCTCGAGGCCGAAGGGCCGGCGCACATGGCGTGGATCGTGGACGAGGAGTCGGGCCTGACCAGGGTCACCGTCGAGTACTACGACCTCGATCCGTCGAGCAAGAGCGCTAAGGAGTACGCCGGCGGGATCGCGTTCATCGTCTCCGGCATGAAGACGCTGCTCGAGACCGGACAGACGATGGTTACCGCTTGAACCTCGGGGTGTCGAACGCGGCGTGCAACCCGATGGCAACCAGGTAGAACGAGGCGGCAAGTAGTGAGATGGCGACGCCACCGACGATCAACACATGCCACTCGGTATGGATCAGCGTGCGTAGGTTCGGCCGCCCTCGGATCGCCGTGTTGATCATGGTCCCCCAGCTGAACCGGTTCTCGCCGTAGGCGAGGAAGGAGACGAACGCATCGGCCACGATGGCGCCGGTAACGCCGATCAACATGGCAACCGCGGCCAGCGGGATCAGGTGGGGCACCAGGTGACGAACGATGATGCGGGTCGAACCGGCGCCGGAGCTACGGGCGGTATCGATGAACGGACGACGCATGGTGGTCACGGCTTGGGACCGCACGACGATCGCCGCCGCCCCTGCCCCGGCGAGGAGCCCGTAGATGAAACCGAACTGGGCAGGCCCGATGTGCTCGCCTGCGGGCGACGTCCCAAGGATGATCATCAGCAGCGGTGCCGGGAGAAGCAGCACTGCACCGGAGATGCTGGAGAGCGTGGCGTCGATCCATCCCCCGTAGTAGGCGGAGACGGCGGCGACGGCGAGCGCCACGAACGCAGTGGTGAGGGCAGCGGTGAGCGCCATCGCCAGCGCGGGGCCGGCGCCGGCGAGCAGCATCGCCAGAACGTCGCGCCCAGAAGCGTCGGTGCTCAATGGATGGGCAACACCGATCCCGGCGGGAGTTCTCACCGTGACAACATCCCCGGGCTGGGCGTACATATCGCTCACAAACGCTTCGACCCGGCCCACCTCGGTCTCGGGATCCACGACCTCTCTGACGTACCGCTTCTCCACCACCACCATGTCGATCCCGGTCTCCGGGTCATAGACGTTGGCGTCCCAGACCGTGTTCATCAGGAGCGGATATGCCAGCGCCATCAGGGCAAACATCAGCAGCACCACGACACCGGTCATCCCCGGAACGCTCGCCCGAAACCGGCCCCAGGCCGCGGCCCGCGCCTTGCGGTGGGCCCGCACTCCCGACTGAGCGGCGGTGACTTCGATGCTCATGGCTCCCGGCTCCCGACCCGGATCCGGGGATCGAGGAAGGCCTGTATCACCTCGAGGATCAACCGGAAGGTCAGAACGACCACACCCACCGCGATCAGCCCCTCGACGACGGTGGCAGCATCGCGGTTCTCCAGAGAGGTGAACAGCGTCGAACTCATCCCGGGAACGGTCATGCCGAGCGTTCCCAGGTTTCCGCCCCCTTCGACACCAAACTTGGGCCACGCGAACGCCATCTCCACGATCATGAGCCCGACCAGGATGAAGGGGATGCTCACCATGAGCTTGCTCAGCATGGGCAAGAAGGCGTACCGGGCGACGTGATGATCCCGGACCTCGCGGTCCGGCACACCTTTGGCCCGGGCGGTGAATACAAAATCCTCGTGAGCGGCTTCGGCGGTGGTCGACTTCGAGACCAGAAGCACCTCACCCACGACGAGGATGGAAACCGCGGTGATTGGCATCGCCAGATACAGCAGGATGTCGGATACCTCGCCCCACATCCCGCGCCGCATCCAGATCAGGAACGGAATGCCGACAAGCCCGACGATCCATACCGGGTGGGGGATTGCCTTGTCAAGGCGAGACGCAGCCAGCGCGACCAGGCCGGCGGCCGCAGCAACGACGGCAATCGTCCGCAGCATGGACCAGCCGGTGTCCGGGCTCAGCCCGCCCTCGTTGTACAGGGTCCGAAGGAATCCGATGCCCTGATCGTTGGTGAAACGGGAAACCACCATGATGAGCACGAACACCAGCAGCGGGGGGAAAATCGTATACATGACAACGGCGCCGATGGTGAGCCCCGCCGACCCCGCTGAACCAGACTTCCACCCCGCCACCTTGCCAAGCCAGTGCCCGAGCGGAAAGGCGATCCCGAGCGCAAAGGTGAGGATGAGCAGGGTCCAAGGCAACGACGCCATCGCTTCCGAGTTCAAGAAGTCGCCGCTGACCAATCCGTCGAGGAGCTCGAAATACTCATCCGTTGCCGACAGATCTCCCGGCTCCCGACGCCTCGGGATGAGCCACCTGGCCGCGAAGAAGATCGCGGTGACGAAGAGGAACAACGACACCAATCCGGCGACAACCCGCCCTGCGAGATACCTCGTCATCGGTTGCGGCGGCCGAGCTTACGAAAATCCGCGCCGCCGCCGAGCACGCTACAACGCGGACGCCCGGGGCGCACAATACAACGCGGCCGCTCGCCTGGGATGTCTGCGCTTCCTGACTTGAGGCGATTGTCTACTGCTTCCTCGGGCAAGCCCTCGGAAAGCTGACTTCACGTCGGCACCTCGATTCCGTTACCGTCCCCGCCGATGCGAGTCGGAATCCCCAAAGAACGCGCCGCCAGAGAGAATCGAATCGCTGCGGTTCCTACCTCGGTCAAGACCTTCGTCGACTGGGGGTGGGACGTGGCCGTGGAGACCGGAGCCGGCGTCGCCGCCGGTTACCCCGACGAAGCGTTCATCGATACCGGAGCCACGATCGTCCCGAACGCAGTAGCGGCACATGAAGCCGACCTGGTGCTTCGCGTCGGCCCCCCTACTCATGAAGAGATCGCGTTGCTCGATGCGG
>JADFIY010000128.1 GCA_022566415.1 Acidobacteriota bacterium | reverse complement strand
CGTTGTGCTGGCGGCGATGATCTCGTTTGTCGTCCCTGGCCACACGGATCCGCTCCCGGCCGAGTTGTTGGCGCGTACATCTCCGAACCTGCTCGATCTCGGGATCGCGCTCGCAGCGGGCGCAGCAGGCGCATATGGACAGGTCAGACGGCACGCCGCCGACGCCCTGACGGGCGTTGCGGTTGCCGTGGCGCTCTTGCCTCCGCTGGCGGTAGTCGGCATCACACTTCAGCTCACGGAATGGCAACTGGCCGTCGGGGCCATGCTCCTCTTCCTAGCCAACGTGGTTGGCATCGTGATCGCCGCCTCGGTCATTTTCCTTGCCGCCGGTTTTGTTCCCGGCCGCAACCCGTTGAAGGGACACCCGTCGGTGCTGCGGGGGATTGGATGGGCAGCCATCGCCGCCATCATCGTCGTGCTTCCAATGCAGTTTGGTCGCGGGTACGTCCTCCCGCCCTCCGACCCGACCGAAGAGGTGACGGTCGTCGTTGAGGACTACGTGGCGGAGGGTGGCACCGCCGCCGAGGTGATCGATGTCGAGGTCGTCATCGAAAACGGCATCACCGAGGTCGACATCGTCGTGGTGAGTTCCCTGACGGTGCCATCCGTCAAGGCCATCGCCGAGCATGTGGCCAAGTATTTGTCTTCGCCGGTCCAGGTGCGGCTGCTCGTGGTCGCCACAGAGACCGAACGCGCCACGGTCGTCCCCTGACCCGAAGCGCCCCCCTCGGGCCACCTCGAGCGCCACACCCGTCCGGCTAACCCGGCCCGACCCACGTGTGGAGGTCGACAGCGTGGATCGAGCCGCTACAGCCCGACCGTGATGGGTTCGCCGGAGATCAGCTTGGTCTCCTTCTCCCTGACCCAGACGGTCAGGTCGTCGCCGTCCCTCACCCTGAATTCAATGTGATCGCGGGTGACTCCCACATCGAGAACACGATCCTCCACGGTCAACGAGAACTCGAGACTCGGCCACTCGGCGGGAAGATGCGGGTCGAAGGTGAGGCGCCCCTCGTAATCGCGCATACCCGCAAACCCGTATACCAGGTTCATCCAGACGCCTCCGACCGAGGCAAGGTGGACTCCGTCGTCGCCGTTGCCGTGGATGTCGGCGAGGTCGGCGTAGACGGCGTACTTGAAATACTCACACGCCTTGTCATGGAGCCCCACTTCAGCGGCAATGATGCTCTGCACCGATGCCGACAGCGATGAGTCTCCGGTGGTCAGCGGGTCGTAGTACTCGAAGTTTCTCTTTTTCAACTCTGGGGAGAATTCACCACCGCGGAGGAACATGGCCAGAACCACGTCGGCTTGCTTCAGAACCTGGTGGCGATAGATCACGAGCGGGTGATAGAACAGCAACAGTGGGAAGCGGTCTCTTGGCGTTTCCTCGAGATCCCAGGGCTGTTTGTCCAGGAAGGTCTCATCCTGAGGGTTGATCCCTCGTTCTGCGTCGTATGGCACGTACATATTGTCGGCGGCCTGGCGCCACCTGTCCGCCTCGCCGTCGGTAAATTCCACTGAGTCGATGACCACGGAGTGGCGGTCGGGATGTTTGGCCTCCAGCCACTCCAGGACATCGGCGGCATAGCGAAGGTGCATCTGCGCCATCAGGTTGGTGTAGACGTTGTCGTCCACTATCACCGTGTACTCATCGGGCCCGGTCACTCCGTGGATGTGGAAGCGACCTTGTTCGTCGAAGAACCCAAGGTCGTACCAGAACCGGGCGGTGGCGAGGAGCAACTCTGCACCGGTGTCGACGAGGAACTCCTCATCGCCGGTGACTTCGACGTAGCGCTTGATTGCATGCATCACCGCGGCGTTGATGTGGTACTGCGCAGTGCCTGCGGGGAAGTATCCCGAAGCCTCTTCACCGTTGATGGTTCTCCACGGGAAGAGAGCGCCCACCTGGTTGACCTCGGTGGCCCGTTGGCGCGCCCGGTCGAGGATGCTGTGCCGGAACCTCAGAAAGTCGCGGGCGATATGGGGCTGGGTGTAGAGCAGAAACGGGAAGGCGAATATCTCGACGTCCCAGAAGTAGTGCCCTTCATAGGCCTGGGAGCTGAGTCCCTTCGCCGGGACGCTGGTGCCCTCGGTGCGGGCTGTGTGCTGGATGAGCTGGAACAGGTTCCAGCGGATCGCCTGCTGGAGGCGGTCGGACCCGCCAACGCGGACATCGGCACGGTCCCAGATCTTGTCCAGGTCGATACGCTGCCGCTCAGCCAGCCGTTCGAATCCGGAGTCCGAGCCCCGGTCGAGGGTTCGGTTGACTCTCTCGGCGAGGTCGCTCGGGGGGACGCTTTTCGAGTTGTGATAGGCCAACAGCTTCGTGATCCGAAACGGGCTGCCAGGCTTGGCATGAACCGTGAAGACGACCTTGCCCAGATCTTCGCTGCTCTCGCTCGTGGTCTGATAATCGCACTCGGTGGAAACGACGTGCTCGATGCCGCAGGCCAGGGTCATGCCGCTGTTGTGCGCTACATAGCCCATCACGATGCGGCCGCCGGCCACTTCCTGGAACGCGGGGTCGAGAACCCGATGTTGCATGCCCTTCGCCCGGCGCGGGTCGAAGACGGTCGGCTCGTCGACCGACTGGGCGTCCTGGTGGTTGAAGAGTTCGGAGGTGACGACGAGGGTCGCTTCAGCGTTCTCCACCTCGACCTCCCATGAGATGGCCGCCAGGTGGCGATGCCTCAGCGACACCAGTCGCTGGGATCGGACCCGGACGAGCTTTCCCAGCGGGGTTCGCCACACGAGCTCCCGCTCCAGGACCCCGTTCCGCATGTCCAGGACCCGGTCGGCTTGAACCAGATCTGCTGCGGGAGACAGGAACAGAGGCTCGTCGTCGACGGAGAGGCGTGTGATCGTCCCGTCGGGAGCGTTGATGATCGTCTGTCCGTTGCGGGCGAAACCATATGCGTCTTCGGCGTAGACGATGGGCCATGTCTCATGGAATCCGTTGATGAACGTCCCGCGTTGATGTGCAGGCCGGGCCTCGTCGTAGGCGCCGCGGATTCCCAGGTAGCCATTGCTGAGGGCGAACAGGCTCTCGGTGCGCCCGACAAGATCGTCGTGATGGCCGCGCTCGATGAGCCGCCACTGGTCTGCGGGAAAATCGCGCTTGGGCAGCCAACGAAATGGGCGGGGGATCATGGGGACTTCTCCATGGCGAGCAGGTCGGCGAGGTCGGCGACGACGACGTCGGCGCCGTTGTCCAACAGGGCATCCGCATGTTCCCCGGCGCCGACTCCGACGACAAGGCCGAATCCACCCGATCGGCCTGCCTGGACTCCTGAAATCGCATCTTCGACTACTACAGCCCGCCCGGGCGGAGCATCGAGACGCCTGGCCGCTTCGAGGAACGTGTCCGGAGCAGGCTTGCCGGGCAGTCCCAACTGAGCCGCCACCGCACCGTCCACTCGAGTGTCGAACAGGTGAGCGATCCCCGCAGCACCAAGCACGGTCTCGGCGTTGGCGCTCGATGACACCACTGCGGTCTTCACGCCCCGCTCCCTGAGCGCCTCAACCAGGTGAACCGCTCCGGGAAAGGCCTCGACGCCGCCGCTCTCGATCAACTCAGCCACCAATTGGTTCTTTCGGTTACCCAAACCGGCGACGGTATTGGCGGTTGCCGGATCGCTCGCCTCGCCCTCTGCCAGCTCGATGCTGCGGCTTGCCAGAAAGCTGCGGACCCCGTCGTATCGAGGCTTTCCATCTATATATGCCCGGTACTCGGAGTCGATGTCGAAGGGGACGAACGCCTCCCCTTCGTCCTCTGCGTGTTGGCGGAGGAAGCGGTCGAACATCTCGCGCCATGCCGCGGCGTGGATCGAAGCCGTCTCGGTGAGGACACCGTCCAGGTCGAACAGGACGGCATCGAAGTTCGTAGGCGTGAGCGCGGGAAAGTCCTTGCCCATGGCGCTGCGCCATGCGCTCAGTTCCTCGAGCAAGGACGAGACCTCCGGCTGGCTTGGTATTCGCCATTGTGCCGTCGTGGCGCCTTCTCCAACTTTGATGCCGACATCGGACGGGCCGAGTACGGAGAATGCGTCTTCGTCTGTTACGTCGTCGCCGATGTACATGGTCACGTCTGGGGAGATTTCTCGTTGGAGTTGCTGGAGCGCCGATCCCTTGTCGGCGTCCGTCGTGGAGAAATCGACGACGCGCTTCCCATGGACGACCCTCGTGGCCAGTTTCGTGGCCGCGGCAACCGCTGACCGGGCCGCGTCGTCCGCCACACTCGGGTCTACCTGTCGATAGTGGAAAGCGGCGCCGGTTGGCTTGGACTCGACGCGGGCTCCGGGAAATTCGGCGGCGACCTCTCCAAGCCGGGACGCCAGAGCAGCTACCTGCGGTGAGATTGCTCCGTCTGCCCACTCGCCGCCGTGCCCACCGACGACCAGGGCTCCCGGAATGTCACCCATCAGGCTCTCCAGGTCTGCGCGGGCCCGGCCGGAGATTACGGCTACGAAGGTATCGGGAAGACCGGCGAGATCTCGGAGCGCCGATATCGCGTGCTGGTCTGGGTGGGCGGAGGCAGGATCGTCCACTATTGCGGCCAGTGTTCCGTCGTAGTCACATGCGACGAGAAGCACGGGTGCCGCCACCGCGGATCGGAGCATGGGTCGCATCAGGCGTTGAGATCCGTCAAGCACTTCTGTGCCCAATCAAAGACGTCGTGAGTTTGGACTTGACGCCGCATCCGCCCCATACGTTGTCGCTGTTCCTCTATCGGCATGGCTACTGCCCGCTCGAGAGAGGCAGCTACGCCGTCCAGATCATGAGGGTTTACCAGGACCGCAGACGGGAGTTCGCTGGCGGCACCGGCAAACTCGGAGAGAACAAGCACTCCATCCCCGTTGACCCGGCTTGCCACGTATTCCTTGGCGACGAGATTCAGCCCGTCGCGCAGCGGGGTGACCGTCATCACGTCGGCCGCCGCGTAATAGGCGACGAGCTGCTCGAAGGGCACGTTTCGGTACAAGTAGTGAACGGGCACATGCCCGGGCCGGGCGTGGTCGCCGTTGATACGCCCCACGATCTGCTCGACCAGGGCGCGCATGGCCGAGTAGTCGCCGACTTCCTCCCGCGACGGGACCGCTATCTGGACGAATACCAAATCGTCGGCGGGATGTGATTCGAGGAGCGTCTCGAAAGCCCGGAGTCGGACATCGATTCCCTTGGTGTAGTCCAGGCGGTCCACTCCCAAAACCACCGTGCGGTTCGACCCGAGCTCTTCACGCAGGCGGGCCGCCGACCGTTGTACGGAAGCCGACTCTGCGGCCTCGCTGAACCTGGCGGCATCGATCGAAATCGGCGCAGTTTTCAGGCGGACGATGCGGTCGGCGATCCGCAGCTGCCGGGTGCCTCCTTGCGCACCTGCGAACCGCTTGGCGCAGCGAGCGAAGTTATGACGGCCCAGCTGTGTCTGGAAGGCGATGACGTCGGCGCCCAGCAACCCATCGAGCATTTCCTTTCGCCAAGGCAGCCGGGCGAACAGCTCAACGGGAGGGAAAGGAATATGCAGGTAGAAGCCGATGGTGACGTCGTCCCTCAAGTCGCGCAACAATCCAGGTACCAGCTGCAGCTGGTAATCCTGAATCCACGCCACGTCACCGGGGTGGAGGGCACGAGCCGTTTCCTCAGCGAACCGGCGGTTCACCTCCCGATACGGTCCCCACCAGTGCCGGTGATACTGAGGAACGCGAATCGCGTCGTGGTACAACGGCCACAGGGTGCCGTTGCAGAAACCGAAGTAGTAGCCGTCTAGTTCCGCCTCCGATAGCGGCACCGGTCGAAGCTCGATGCCATCGTGGCCGAAGACTTCCGGGGCGAAGTCGGCCACTCCGGTCCATCCCACCCAAGAGCCGTGTCGCTCCTGCAGGATCGGTACAAGGGCGCTGACCAGGCCACCAGGGCTCGTCTGCCACTCATCGTTCACCCAGGCAACCGGAAGCCGGTTGGCGGCAATGACGATCCGTCTGGCCAGGATTACCCCTTCATCCGGACGTCACGATACTCGCGCCCACCGCGACCGAGCCTCGAGGAGAGCATTGCCAGAGACGTCACCCGTCGAAGACGAGGCAAACCCATGTTGCCATTGGGTTTCGGTTCTAGACGAGACGTGCCAAAGTTCGAGCCGATCAACTCCCACCCGAGGCACCTGCAGAGCCTGGGTGTTCCGAACTCGTTGCTCATCAACACCAGCGGGGAGATCAGAACGGGCAGCCGATGCGCTCCGGACCCCGGCCGCGATACGTGGTGATGAACTCTTCGATCTCGGGGTCCACCGACTCGTAGCGCTTGAGCCGGTTCCAAGCCGTGGCCACGATCGGTTCCGTCAGGTTGGCATTTGGTGACAGGATCACCCGATTGTCGAAGCCATCAACGATCTCGCGAAGCGCCGCTCCGACCTCGTCCTCCAGATCCTGCCGGTACCAGATGACGACCGCGCCGTGTTCCAGCGCGTGCACCGCAAACTCGGCAGGCATCTGCTGGGTGTAGATGCCACACCGCGCACTGGATGCTGCATGCGGGCCGCTGGTCGGGGTAGCGGTCGCGTAGTTAGCAGGTTCCCCGGCGGCAATATGTCCTCGACCCAGGTTGGTTGGTCGCTCGACGCCGACGAGCTCGGAAGGGAACAGGCGCTGGCTCAGCCAGAATCCGACTACGACGGTAATCAGCACCGCGACGGATCCTATGCCAACCATCCTGACACGGCGCCGTCGTGCTTCACGTTTCTTCTCGGCCGCTTCACGGGCTTTCCGTTCTTCGCGACGAGCCCGCTTTTCGGCTTCCTTTGCCTGATCCTTCGGTTTGGATGACTTCCTCTTTCGTTGTTTTGCCAAGCCAGCCCCTCCGATATCCACAACTCACTGCCCCGAACCTACCAGCGGTCGCAGGTACGGCCGACGGACGGATGCTGTCGTGCCGGCATCGCCCAGGCGGCTCAGGGAGGCGCAACCAGCTCCGAGTTCGACCCTTATGCCGTGTGGGAATGGCCGCCGGTGCGGACGATACCGACACCGGCTACGGCACCGACCAATGATCCCGCAAGCACCAGCGCCATGATGTTGGGCCACGATGAGGTCGCTCTCGGGATCCCAAAATCGGCGAGCTGTTGATCCGTTGGCTCGAAGCGGGTGAGACCAGCGTCCACGAACGATGGTGCCCGACCATCCACACCCACCGACAGGTCGTACATGCTGCCAGAAAATTCTTCAATAGTAAGATCCAACCAGTCCAATCGCGTCGTGACAACCCATTTTGGCGACCAGCTATACATGTACCAGATGCCTAAATTCGGCAGGGGAGCCGAGGCCGAGGCAGTTTCACGGCGAAATTCAGTCGATCCCGGCGGAAGAATCTGAACCTCTCCTGCTAAAAATATATCGATATCCAGCACGTGCAGGCCGAGCCCAACACCCCAGTCAGTACTAGGTCTGCGGAAAAATGATCGACCCCAAAACAGCCGTGTGATCGATGTGTCAATCCCAGAATTGACAAATAAACCGGCCGCGAACACCTCACCATCGAACTCGAATTCATTGGTCAGGAAATGCTCAGCTTCGGAGTCGGTGTTCCAGTAGGTGCCCTGGAAAGACCAGTTTTTAGTGTAACGCCAGTGGAAGTTCAGCAAACCGGTCGCCTGTGA
>JADFIY010000127.1 GCA_022566415.1 Acidobacteriota bacterium | reverse complement strand
AGTCGTCAGGACGGTTCATCGAGGCGTCGGGTGGCGACTCTCTTCTGCCAGGTCGATGGTGAGCGTGGGTACCTCGGTGCCGCGCACTCCCTGCGCGCCCGCCTCTCGCTTGTTGGCGCCGAGTCGAGGCGCGGAGCGACGTGCTGCGTCCCAGGGAACGTTCCGTTTTGCAGTAGGCAGCCCCGCAGTGACGGTGTCCATGGACAGAAGGTGCTCGGCTCGCGCCAATACGGCCCGCGGCTCGTCGATCCGGAACACGACCTCGTCGCCGGCCGCGATGCCGAGAGCGTCGCGAACCCTCTTGGGGATGGTCACCTGGCCCTTGGTGCTGACCTTGGCGGTGATGTCCATCGCGGCTCCTGACTTGGCGTGGGGATCCCGCAGCCTAACGATCGGTGACGTCGCCATGGCGCAGGATCGGTAGCAAGGCTCATTAGGGCCTCTCCGACCGACGGAAGCGACGACCGATCAGTCGGTGGCGTCCAGGGCCTCCATCCGGTCGAGGAGGTCCAGAGAGGCGACGGCGGCCTCGGCCACTGGGCCTGGTTCGGCGGCGATCTCGATGAGCACGGCTCTCGACCGGGTTCCCCCGATGTCGGCGAGAAGACGGACGACCGTTGGGGTGAGCCGGCCCGACCCTCGCGCCTGTTCGATCAGGTCGATCGATCGTTCCCCGGCCTTGACCATCGACATCGCGGCGAGTGTCCGCTCCTGCTCGCCGTCACCGGACACGGCCTCGAGCAGGGTCTCGCCGGCACCGGCGGAACCGACGGTTCGCCAAGCGATACCGGCACCAATCACCTTCAGGGAGGCACCGAGACGCATGTTCACAGCTTACGAGCTAGACGACGCTCCACAGGTCGTGGTCATCCCAGTAGTCCGGCTGGTGCGGTGCGATGTGATCGAACCAGCCGTGGCGGTGCTCCTCCACAGCGAACGCACCGGTTCGGAAGCGCTGGCCGCCGCGGTCGAGCAGGATGACCAGGTCGAGGCGGACCCTGATGTCGACGATTCGGTTGACCCTCGGGAACGCGGGAAACCACTGCCGGTGTACGGGCCACGCCATCAGCACCAGACGATCGAAGTCGACACCCTGTCGGGTGGCGAGGGTGGCGACGGTACCGCCGTGGCTGTGGGCAAAGAAGTCGGGCGTGTCCAGCCCCTGGTCCTCGATCCACTGCTTCAGCAGGAGCGCGTCGGCTCTCCTCGCCGCAGGCGAATAGGCCCCGGTCCATTTGAAGCTTTCGTCGTGGACCGCAAGGTCGGGGCGATTGAGAGCGAGCGCCTCGTAGAAGTCACCTCCAGGCTGATACCAGGCGGAGTCGGACGAAAACGTGCCATGGGTGATCACCGCCGTCTGTGACCGTCGGTTGCGCTTCTTCGCGGTTGGTTGCGCGATGACCCGTTGGTTGACATGCGGATCCTTAGGGTCGATCTTGCTGAGGGCTTCGGTGGCGAGGCTTGCCACCAGCCGGTCGTCGGATTGGGATCCGGCTTCGAGGATGTGACGGATACGCTTGCGAAGCCGGGTGGTCTCCCTGGCGCCGGCGGCAGCCGCCACCTGCACCAAGGGATGCGGGCTGTGCATCGCAGCCTCGAAGAGGGCGGCGGCGCCCTCCGTCGTGGGGCGCTCGTAAAGACCATTGACAGTTCTGATCATCTCGTCCCGAAGCTGTGGTGCCGGTTGTTCTTCGAGTTCTTTGGCCGACATTCCAAGTGGTTCGGTCGCTTCGTCGACGCGAAGCCGGCGCGACCGCTGCAACGGTCTCAGATCGGGAATCTCGAAGCCGGCGTCTCTGGCTTCCTCGACATCTTCGTCGAACTCATCACCCACCCCCAACACCCCGGCCCGGGCGCTGAGGAGCAGGGCTGCCTGTGATGCGGCGACCGATCGTGCCGATTCCAGGGCGGGGTCCGGCGTGACCGTGAATGCGTCACGGGGATCCATTGGGTCAAAAGGCTGATATGCCATGTGCGATTCCTTATCTAGGTTTACAGGCTCGGGGCGTGTGGCGCATGTTGGGGCACATGGGTGACACCTTTGGTGGGGTGACCCGTGGCGTCGTCGCCAGCGTCACGTGAGATCGATCGAGACCGAGATGTCGGTTGGACCGGGAAAGATCACGTCGAAGTCCTGACCGGCTGCCTCTTGGTCCGCGAACACTCTTAGCAGCTGATCGACTGGGTAGGGCTTGGCGGGCTCCCTCCGTCGGCGCGAATACGGCTTGTAGGAAGCCGGGTCATAGGTGAGATGGATGGTGAAGTGCTTGGCGTCATCGCCGCGGGCGGCGAACAACATCCGGAACGTCTCCACCTCCGGGTTCCCGTGCGAGCCATCGCCGGAGATCACGTAGTGGTCGGCAGGGAACGTCTCAAAGAAGTCGACGTCGACATTCCGGTCACTCCCATGGTGGGGGAGCTTCAGCAGGTCGAGTGGCAGCTGGTCATTCGTTCCGAGCAGGCCGGCGGCACCAGCGTTCCTGATGATGTCGTCACCTCGAGCGTCGCCGGTCAGCAACAGCGTGTGCCCCTCGACTTCCATCAGCGCCACGATGCTCGCCAGGTTGGAGAAGCTGTCGTCGAGATAGGCGGCGGGACCGAATTTCTTGTGTTCCTTCATGAGTTGTTTGTCCCATGCCTCGTGGAGCTCTCGGAGCTGCTTCTCCTCGGGGCCCAGCACCGTGATCGTGAGCCCATCGGGGAGGCTCACAACCGATTGATCGACCCCGGCTCTCACCAATCCATCGAAGGGGCCATTGACGTTCAACGCCAACGCTGCGGCGTTGTCACGGAGCGTCCGACCCTGGTTCACACTCGTTGCCGCGAAGCTGCCCCCTTCGCTGAGGCCGGGCTCTTCCCCCAATCCGCCGGCGGCCGCGACCGTCGTATCGGTCTCTCCGAACAGGTCATCGAAGCTGTTGTGCCACAACACGTCGACATCGAGGAACGAATCGTCGCTGTTCTGCTGCTCCTTCAACAGCTCGGTGAGCTGGATGAGACCGTCGATGTGGTCGTCGTCGATATGGCTGACCATCATCAGGTCGATGGCGAGGCGCTCGGGCGCCCGCTCCGTGCGCAACTGCGCCAGGCGCGGTTGGAGGGCGTCTCTCCAGACGCCTCTCGGGCCGCCATCGATCAGGCTGACGCGGGGTTGGCTCGGATCGCCGTACAGGAGCAAGAGACAATCACCCTGCTTGGCGCGTAACGCTTCAACCCGCAGCATCGCGATTTCCTCGACTCGATCGTGTTCGCAGGGTGTCGAGCGGGCCGACGCCCGGCCCTGCGCCGGCACTCGAGCCGACCCTACAGGCAGCGCCGCCGTCATGTACCTGCGTGCCGAACCTATGTGCGGTCTTCGTTGGGGCACCGCAGTCGTCAACCGATGCTCTCGCGAGCGTGGACCGTTGTGGTTCGAGGGGTCTTGGATCGAAATAGCACCCGCCGGGTAACGCCCGTTGTGTTTACGATGTCAAGTCGCGGTGGCGGAGAACCACATGAACGCGATCGAGGAACTCGTCAACTCGCTTCCCAAGGCCGAGCTCCACCTGCATATCGAAGGCACGTTGGAGCCGGGATTGAAGTTCGAGCTGGCTGCCCGCAACAACGTGGACCTTCCCTACGACTCCGTTGACCAAATGCGGGCCGCCTACGACTTTGCTGATCTTCCGTCGTTCCTCGTGCAGTACTACGAGGGCATGACCGTTCTGCTCACCCAAGACGATTTCTATGACCTGGCAATGGCGTACTTCCGCCGGATTGCGGCCCAGAACGTCGTGTACGTCGAAATGTTCTTCGACCCGCAAGCCCACACCACGCGGGGCGTCGACTTCGGCACGGTTATTTCTGGCATTCGCCGCGCCCAGCACGACGCCGAGGAGCAGTTTTCGATCAGATCACAGTTGATCATGTGTTTTCTCCGCGACCTGGCGACCGAGTCGGCCGCCGAGACGCTGAACCAGGCGAGCGAGTATCGGGACTGGATCGTGGGAGTCGGGCTCGACTCCGACGAGCGAGACAACCCACCGATCAAGTTCCAGCAGGTCTTCATCGACGCCCGTTCCCAGGGCTACAAGCTCACCATGCACTGCGACGTCGACCAGGACGACTCGGTCGTCCATCTCTGGCAGTGTGTCAGCGACATCGGCGTCGATCGCATCGACCACGGTGTCAACGCGCTCGAAGACGACCAACTCGTCGCCGAGATCACTCGACGAGGTCTCGGGCTCACGGTGTGCCCGATCTCCAACGGGTACGTCACCGATGGCACCAAGTCGACAGAAATCA
Organism: Acidobacteriota bacterium; assembly: GCA_022566415.1. GTDB lineage: Bacteria > Actinomycetota > Acidimicrobiia > Spongiisociales > UBA5794 > JACZST01. The sequence goes on along the minus strand of JADFIY010000127.1, from coordinate 3,390 downwards.
AGACCATGTTGGACAAAGGCATGCTGGTCACCGTCAACTCCGACGACCCGGCGTATTTCCCCGGCTACATGACCGAGAACCTGGTCACCGCGCAGCGCGAGGCCAACCTCAGCAACGACGAGGTCGTCCGGCTCGTCCGCAACGCGTTCACGGTGAGCTGGCTCAGCGACGCCGACAAGCAGAGCTACCTCAGTCGAGTCGACGAGGTTGTCGGCGCACTGTGACGCGGCGTCCCGATGGAACCAACGTTGAGCACCGCGACACTCCCGTCAATCACGTCCGGCTCTCGCTGAGCCTTGTCCCGAAGGGGTTTCTGCAAAACCGGTCTTCGTCGGGCAGCCATCTACCGGCGAGAAACGAACGTCAACCCCCGCATCGACGCGACTCGCCGGTCGCTTGGTCGGTGTAGAGGTCGTTGATCCACGCGTAGGAGGTCGATGTCACGATCGTCCGGAGCGACTCCGCTCGGCCGGTAACGTTTACGCTGTTCGCCGCCCGGCGGGCCGTTGGCTGGTCGATTCGGAGATGCCGGCGGCCGGGTGACAGCGAACAGACAAGTTGCGGCGACCCCGCAGGAGCACCTACTTCAAAATGAACGACGACACCCAGTTACGAGGAGACATCCGCTTGCTCGGCAACTTGCTGGGCGAGACGCTGGTGCGCCAGCACGATGCGTCACTGCTGGAGCTGGTCGAAGCGGTTCGAGTGCTGACCAAGAGGATCCGGTCCGAGGACGCCGAGGACAGCGCGCTCGCCTCGGGCGAGCTCGATCGACTCATCGATGAGCTCGATCTCGACACGGCCATACGGCTGGTGCGTGCGTTCAGCGCCTACTTCTACCTGGCCAACGTCGCCGAGCAGGTACACCGCATCGCCGCCGGGCCCCGGTCCGGTGCGCTGGCGGATACCACCGACCGCATCCTCGCCGCTGAGCTCGATCCCAACCTGGTTGGCGACATCATCGGGCGTCTGGAGATGCGGCCGGTGTTCACCGCCCATCCCACCGAAGCAGCCCGACGATCTCTCCGGACCAAGACCGGCCGCATCGCCGGGTTGATCGAGGAACGGTTGAGATTGGCTGATGATCCGGTAGCGGTAGCTCGCATCGACCGACGCCTCGCCGAGCTGGTCGATCTGATGTGGCAGACCGACGAGCTTCGCTCGGAACGGCCAACTCCCGAGGACGAGGCGAGGTCCACGATCCACGCCTTTGACGATCTCTTTGCGCAAGCCGTGCCCGAGGTGTATGACGAGTTCGACCACCAGATGGCCCGTCTCGGGATCACCGTGAACGTGAATGAGGCGCCGCTGCGCTTTGGCACCTGGGTTGGCGGCGACCGCGATGGCAACCCCAACGTAACCCCGGCGGTCACCGCCGCGGTGATCGAGGTCCAACACCTCCACGCCTTGCGCAACCTCATCGCTGCGGTTGAGGAGCTGGCCACAGAGCTCTCGTCGTCGACCAGCATCACCGGTGTTGCTGATGCCCTCCAGCGCTCCCTCGATGTCGATGCCGACCGGTTCCCTGCGGTACACGACCGGTTCACCAAGATCTCCGCGGGCGAGCCGCACCGACAAAAGCTCGCCTACATCCACCAGCGCCTGCACAACACGCTGGATCGGATCCGCGACGGGACCGCACACCTTCCCGGGCACGATTACGCAGGTCCCGATCAACTCCAGGCCGATCTGGCGCTGATCGAGCGGTCGCTCGAGCAGCATCGCGGCCGGCTGATCGCTGAGGGCATGCTGGCCAGGGTGCGGCACCGGGTGGCCGTCTTCGGATTCCACCTGGCCACGATGGACATCCGGGAGCACGCCGTCCGGATTCACGAGACTATTGGCGCTCTGTACGAGCTGGCGGATGAACCCGGCTACGGGAATCTGGACCGGGGCGTCCGCATGCAGCGTCTGGGCAAGGAGCTGGAAGGCCGCCGCCCGCTGACCCCGCCGGGACGCACCCTGGGTGGCGATGCAGAGAGCACGCTGGCGACGTTCGAAATGATCCGAGCCGTTCACGAGCGATATGGGCCCGCCGCGATCGAAAGCTTCATCATCTCCGAGACCCGCGGTGCGGACGATGTGCTGGCCGCGGTGATCCTTGCTCGGGAAACCGGTTTGCTTGATCCCTCCGGTGGCACCTCGGCCCTCGGCTTTGTCCCGCTGTTCGAGACCATCGACGAGATCCGCGGCGCCGGATCGATCCTCGACCAGATGCTGAGCAACGAGACCTACCGCACCTTGGTGAGGGGGCAGGGCAATCTGCAGGAGGCGATGCTCGGCTACTCGGACTCGAACAAGCACGCCGGCCTCGCCACCTCGCAGTGGGAGCTGTACAAGGCGTCGAAAGACCTGCGCGACGTTGCCCGCTCCCACGGAGTTGAGCTCAGGCTGTTCCATGGTCGAGGCGGAACCGTAGGGAGGGGCGGCGGGCCGACCGGCGATGCCATCCTCGCCCAGCCCTGGGGGACCATCGACGCCCGCATCAAGATCACCGAGCAGGGCGAGGTCATTTCGGACAAGTACGGACTCCCCGAAATGGCCAGGAACAACCTCGAGGTCGCCCTCGCCGCCACCCTGGAAGCCGCCGTGCTGCATCGCGAGTCTCGTCAACCACCCGACGTGCTCGATCGCTGGGATGCTGCCATGGACGTGATGAGCGAAGCCGCGTACACCGAGTACCGCTCCCTCATCGACGATGACGACCTCGTGGCGTATTTTCATGCCGCCACCCCCGTCGACGAGCTGGGGGCGATGAACATCGGCTCACGGCCCGCCAGGCGGGCCGGTAGCGCCGGCATCGACGGGCTCCGAGCCATTCCCTGGGTGTTCGGGTGGACCCAGTCCCGCCAGCTCGTCCCTGGCTGGTACGGCGTCGGAACCGGCCTGGCCGCGCTGCGTGCCCGAGAGGGCGATGACGTGATCGACGAGATGTACTCACAGTGGCTCTTCTTCTCCACGTTCATCTCCAACGTCGAGATGACCCTGGTCAAGACCGACCTGGCGATTGCAGCCCGCTACGTCGACCTGGTCCCGGAGTCACAGCGGCACCTGTTCGACGCCATCGTCGCCGAGTTCGAAAGGACAGTCGCCGAGGTGAGGAGAGTCACGGACCGTGAGCTGCTTGGCCATGACCAGCAGCTGGCCCGTACGCTCACGGTGCGGAACGTCTACCTGGACCCGATCTCATACCTGCAGGCGGCGCTGCTCCGCCGGTCGCGTGACCGGGACGGTGACGATCCCTCGCTGCAGCGGGCGTTGCTGCTCACGATCAACGGGCTCGCCGCCGGTCTTCGCAACACGGGCTGATCACCGAGGCCTTCGCCCATCTCGAGCCGCTGCCGGTTCCGGATTGGGCACGAAGTTCACTTCGACGGCGAGATCAGCCGC
>JADFIY010000126.1 GCA_022566415.1 Acidobacteriota bacterium | reverse complement strand
CCCCCACCACCAACCCCGACACCTACCAGGTCTACTACCGACACCACCACATCAAAACCCTCAACCTGCCCACCATGTCCCCGAACGCGCGTCCATGAAGTCCCCGGTCTTGACACCCTGAGGGGGAGGCAAAGGGGCGGTATCTTCTCTCGCCGCAAGATGCTGTGGGGCTTGATCGGCAATCGGTCCGACAACTGATGGATTACGTAATACGTCGTACGTGATACGTAATACAGGCGTAGTCCGTCGGACGGACTACGGCCCGCGAGCCGCCCTCACCCGTTCCAGCAAATAGGCATCCAGGTTTTCCAGGATCGCACGCAGCTCTTCCGACGCGATCCGGTCGGCAGCCTTCTCAGCAACCCGAATGCGCTCAACCGCCTCATCAACCACCCGGTCGACGTGCCCTCCCGAAACCGTGAGCCCGATGACCCGATCGATCTCGCGCTGGTCGGTCGGGGCGTTGGCTCCGAGCAGCGCCCGGATCTCGTCTCCATCGGGGCCGCCGGCCGCATACAGAACCGGCAGCGTGTACACGCCCTCGCGGATGTCGGATCCCGCCGGTTTGCCGATGAAGTCCTCGTCGGCGACCAGATCGAGCACGTCGTCGGTCATCTGGAAGACCAGACCCATCTCCCAGGCCCAGTCGCTTATTGCCTCGATCGACTCTTCGTCTGCCCCCGATGTCATCGCCCCGAGCCGGGCTGAGGTACGGATGAGGCTTGCCGTTTTCCCACCGATCACCTGGTAGTAGCCATCTGCTCCATGCTCGAGGCCACCGGCGTAGCGGACCTCCGCCACCTGACCCTCGCACAGCGTGGCGTAGGTGCTGGCGATCAGTGCGACCGCAGCTTCGCCGAGCGGAGCCGCCACCTCGGAGGCGCGAGCAAGCAGGAAGTCACCGGCCAGGATCGCGATCGTGTTCGACCAGTTCTCGTTTACCGACGGTCGCCCGCGACGACTATCCGCCTCATCGATGACGTCGTCGTGGTACAGCGATCCGAGGTGGACCAACTCGACAGAGACGCCGGCCTCTACCGGCCTGTCGCCCCGATCTGGGCCCAGTTCGGCTGCGACCTGGGCCACCAGCGGGCGGTAGCGCTTCCCCCCGGCGCGCAACAGATGTTGTGCCACTTCGGTGAGAAATTCATCGGTGGAGCGGGTTACCTCGTCAAGGCGAGCCTCGACGGCGACGATACGTTCCCAGACACCGGGAATCGGTATGAGTTCTTGGAGGATTGGTCGATCCACAGGCGGCTCCGGGGCCAGGTGGGGGAATCAGGATGGTAGCCGCGGCGTTTGCAAAGGTGAGAAGAACGCCGTCAGCCGGGTCCAGGACTTAGTAGGGCCCGGTCCTATACTCACCGAGGCGCCTTGAAGAGGGCGCCACAGTTACATACGAGGTAGCGAGTTGTTCGAGCGGTTCACCGACAGGGCACGCAGGGTCGTGGTTCTGGCCCAAGAAGAAGCGCGGTTGCTCAACCACAACTACATCGGCACCGAGCACATCCTGCTCGGTCTCATCCACGAAGGCGAGGGTGTCGCCGCCAGGGCCCTGGAGAGCATGAGCATCAGCCTCGAGTCGGTGCGATTCCAGGTCGTGGAGATCATTGGACAAGGCTCCGAGGCTCCCAGCGGACACATTCCGTTCACCCCGCGCGCCAAGAAGGTTCTCGAGCTGTCGCTCAGGGAAGCCCTCCAACTCGGGCACAACTACATCGGCACCGAGCACATCCTTCTCGGGCTCATCCGCGAGGGCGAAGGGGTCGCCGCCCAGGTGCTTCAGCAACTCGGGGCCGATCTTCCCAAGGTTCGGCAGACCGTCATCCAGCTGCTCTCCGGCGTTCAAGGCGAGGAGGGCCAACCCTCCGGTCACTCAGGCGGCGGCAGCTCACGCGAATCCGGAGGCTCATCGAGCGGGTCCACCGTGCTCGACCAGTTCGGCAGGAACCTGACTCAGCTGGCACGCGATCGCCAGCTCGACCCTGTGATCGGTAGAAGCAATGAGATCGAGCGGGTCATACAGGTCCTGTCTCGTCGCACAAAGAACAACCCGGTGCTCATCGGGGAGCCCGGTGTCGGCAAGACCGCCATCGTTGAGGGACTTTCCCAACAGATCGTGCTCGGGACGGTGCCGGAAACCCTCACCGACAAGCACCTGTACACCCTCGACCTCGGCGCCCTGGTCGCCGGGTCTCGATACCGGGGCGACTTCGAGGAACGCCTGAAGAAGGTCCTCAAGGAGATCCGCACCAGCGGTGACATCATCCTGTTCATCGACGAGATCCACACCCTCGTCGGTGCCGGCGCGGCCGAGGGCGCTATCGACGCGGCGAGCATCCTCAAACCGATGCTCGCCCGCGGCGAGCTGCAGACGATTGGCGCCACCACGCTCGAGGAGTACCGCAAGTACCTGGAGAAGGACTCGGCGCTGGAGCGCCGTTTCCAGCCGATCCAGGTCGACGAGCCGAGCGTGGCCGACACCATCTTGATTCTCGAAGGGCTCCGTGAGGCCTACGAGGACCACCACAAGGTGAACTACACCCAGCAGGCCCTGGTGAATGCGGCGAATCTGGCCGACCGCTACATCTCGGATCGGTTCCTCCCGGACAAGGCCATCGACCTGATCGATGAGGCGGGGAGCCGGATGCGCCTCAAGCGCGTCGACCTGTCGCCGGACGTCCGCGACATCGACGACCGCGTCGCCAAGCTCAGAGCGGACAAGCGGGAGGCGGTTTACGCCCAGCAGTTCGAGCGGGCCGCCCAACTGAGGGACCAGGAGCGGGTCCTCATCGCCGATCGTGCCGAGCTCGAGATCGAGTCGGCATCTTCCAGCGAGAGTTACTCGGCGGTCATCGACGAAGATGAGATCGCCGAGGTGCTGGCGATGTGGACCGGTATTCCCGTGCATCGTCTCACCGAAGAAGAATCCCAGCGGCTGCTCAACATGGAGGACACGCTCCATGAGCGCATCATCGGCCAGCAAGACGCTATCACCGCGGTGTCCAAGGCGATCCGCCGGACCCGGGCAGGGTTGAAGGACCCGAAGCGGCCGGCAGGGTCGTTTATCTTCCTCGGCCCCTCGGGGGTCGGCAAGACCGAGACGTCGAAGGCGCTCACCGAGTTCCTGTTCGGCGATGAAGATGCCCTCATCCAGATCGATATGTCCGAGTACATGGAGAAGCATGCGGTCAGCCGGCTCATCGGTTCGCCACCCGGCTACGTCGGTTATGACGAGGGTGGCCAGCTCACCGAGGCCGTCCGTCGCAAGCCGTTCTCCGTCGTGCTCTTCGACGAGATCGAGAAGGCACACCCTGATGTGTTCAACATTCTCCTCCAGATCCTCGAGGACGGCCGGCTGACCGACTCGCAGGGCAAGACGGTCGACTTCAAGAACACGGTCATCATCATGACCTCCAACCTCGGCACCGCCGAGATTCGCAAGAAGGCCATCGGGTTCGCCGACAACGATGATGACCTCAACTACGAGAAGATGCGGGAGAAGGTGATGGATTCGCTCAAGAAGCAGTTCCGTCCCGAGTTCTTGAACCGCATCGATGAGGTCATCGTCTTCCATGAGCTGACCTTGGACGAGGTCAAGACGATCGTGGAACTGCTGATCGACCGGGTCCGGACCCAGCTCCAGTCGCAGGCCCTCGATCTCGCGTTGTCCGATGCCGCCAAGACCCGCTTGGCGGAGAAGGGCTACGACCCCCAGCTCGGCGCTCGCCCGCTGCGCAGGGCTCTTCAGACGATGCTTGAAGACCCACTGTCGGAGCGGCTTCTGCTCAAGGATTTCCCTGCGGGGGCGACGGTGCTCGTCGACATCGATGAAGAGGACGAGGACCGCCTGTCGTTCGTCTCGGTCGAGACTCCGACGCAGCCGCCGGTGGAACTGGCAGAGTCAGAGTAAAAAAAGTCGCAAGACGCAAGTCGCAAGACAGATCCTCCCTCCTTCACTTGACGCCGCCGACGATTCATCCAGGGCATGACTCGAACCCGGTGCCACGTCTAACACGTGACTTGCGACTTGCGACCTGCAACTCGCGAACGCACTGCCTCTCTGAAACCCCCTAGACTGCGGCCGGCTGCGCCGGCTGGGTGCGGCGTTTTGGGAGACCTATACGGAGGTTCATTTTTTCATGAACGGATTCAAGAAGCGAGGCGCGCTCGTTGTGCTGTTCCTCGCGTTTGCGCTGATCGCAGCGGCGTGTGGTACCAGCGATGACACCACCACGACGGCCGCAGCACAGCAGACCACCACCACCGCCGCGGCAACGACTACCACGGCAGCGGCGGAGACCACAACCACCGCAGAGGCCATGGAGACGGTACTCGCCTGCCTGGTCACCGACCTCGCCGGCGTGGACGACCAGAGCTTCAACCAGAGCGCCTGGGAAGGTGTCCAGAAGGCGATAGAACAGGGATTCGCCGATCCGGATTCCACCTTCCTCGAGTCGGATGCCGAGGAGGATTGGCAAGCGAACATCGACGTGTTCATCGCCCAGGGCTGTGAGCACATCGTCACGGTCGGGTTCTTCCTCGGAGGCGTTACGGCGCTCAACGCCATCGAGCACCCGGAGATCACCTGGACCATGATCGACAACATTCTGACCGACGAGAACTTCGTCCCGCTGAACTTGGCGAACGTGCGCGAGCTCGTCTACCAGACCGACCAGGCTGCGTTCGCCGCCGGATACCTGGCGGCCGGTATGACCAAGTCCGGCATCGTCGGAACTTACGGCGGCGCCAACATCCCAACGGTGAGCATCTTCCTGGATGGCTTTACCCGTGGGGTTGCGCATTACAACGAGATAAAGGGAACGGACGTGCAGGTCCTCGGCTGGAATGTCGATGACCAGGACGGTGTGTTCACCGGCAGCTTCACCGACATGGTCCTTGCCCGAGACACCGCCGACAGTCTCTTCCAAGAAGGTGTCGACATCATCATCCCGGTGGGTGGGGCTATCAACCTCCCGGCCGGTGACGCCATCATCGCCAGTGGTCTCGATGCCGCGCTCATCGGTGTGGACTCCGATGCGTTCTTCGCCATGGACAATCAGTACGCGGATCTGTGGCTGACCACCGTGGAGAAGAACATCCTGGACTTGGTGGCCCTGGCTATCCAGGAGCAGGCCGAAGGCACCTGGTCGGCAGGAGCCTTCAAGGGTGATCTCAGCAACGATGGGGTGGGGCTCGCTCCGTTCCACAGCTGGGACGACAGAGTCTCGGCCGAGCTCAAGGCCGAGGTGGCCCAGCTGCTCGAGGACATCAAGGACGGCGTGATCAAGGCCGACTTCATCCAAGTTCCGTAATACGTCGGCCATCTGATCTGAACAATGGGCGGGGCCTCCGTTGCGGCGGGGGCCCCGCTCTTGTTTCGGCGCTGAACCTCCCGAACCTCTAGGGTGACGGCGGCGACGCGCAGTGGGAGGCAGGTTTGGAGCTCGAGCTTCGGGGATGCAGCAAGCAGTTTCCCGGCGTGCTCGCCTGCGACAACGTCAACTTCACGGTTGCGGAGGGTGAGATCGTCGCCCTGCTCGGCGAGAACGGGGCCGGTAAGACCACGCTGATGAACATCCTGTACGGGCTCTACACCCCAACCTCGGGCATGGTGCTCATCGACGGGGTGCCCATCGTGATGGACTCCCCTGCCGACGCCATCGCCGCCGGGATCGGGATGGTGCACCAGCACTTCATGCTGGTCCCTGTGTTCACCGTCTCCGAGAACGTGATGCTCGGGGTGGAACCCGTCGGGAGGGCAGGATGGATCAAGCAGGCGGAGGCCGCCGATGTGGTGCGGGAGATCTCGGGCCGCTACAACCTCGACGTGGACCCAGATGCCATGGTCGAGGATCTTGCCGTCGGTGTTCAGCAGCGGGTTGAGATCATCAAGGTCCTCGAGCGCGAGGCGCGTTTTGTGGTGTTCGATGAGCCGACCTCGGTGTTGACCCCAAGCGAGGTCGAGGGTTTCTTCGACATCGTTCGCGGGCTCAAGGAAGACGGCAAGGGCATCGTCTTCATCTCTCACAAGCTCGGCGAAGCCCTCGAGCTCGCCGACCGGATCGTCATCATGCGTGCCGGCCAGACCGTCGCCGAGGTGCTTCCCGACGAGGTGAGCGAGGAGCAGCTCGCCGAGCTCATGGTGGGGCGGCCGGTGGATCTGAAGGTGCGCAAGGAGGTGGCGAAGCCGGGAGGGGTTGTGCTGGCGGTCGATGACCTCGTTGTCATCGACGATCGGAACCAGCATGCGGTCAACGGTGTTTCGTTCGAGGTCCGGGCCGGTGAGATCGTGGGGATCGCAGGGGTGCAAGGGAATGGTCAGACCGAGCTGGTCGAGGCGATCACCGGACTGCGCCAGTCGATCGCAGGGTCGGTGAGCATCGGCGGGATCGATGTGACCAAGGACACGCCGCGACAGGTCCACAGACGCGAGGTCGCCCATGTCCCGGAGGATCGGCAGCGCAGCGGCCTCGTGCTGCCGTTCACGGTCACCGAGAACATGGTGCTCGACTCGTACTACACCGCGCCCATTTCCCGTGGCGTGCAGATGGACTGGGGCGCCGCCAGGAAACAAGCGGAGCGTCTCGTCGAGGAGTACGACGTGCGAACGTCCGGCGTCGATGCGCTGGTGTCGACGCTGTCGGGTGGCAACCAGCAAAAGGTGATCGTCGCCAGGGAGTTCGATCGCAACGTCACGCTCGTGATCGCTTCACAGCCGACCCGCGGCATCGATGTCGGTTCGATCGAGTACATCCATGCGAGGATCGTCGAGCAGCGCGATGCAGGCGCAGCCGTGCTCATCGTGTCGTCGGAGTTGGATGAGGTCGTTGGTCTCTCCGACCGGGTCATCGTGATTTTCGATGGAAAGATCGCGGGCGAGTTCGATCCGGCAACCGCAACGACGACGGAGATCGGGCTCGCCATGCTCGGCTCGGAGGCGCAGGCATCGTGACGGAGGGAGAGCCTCCCGAAGATCGCATGCAGGACAAGGGGTATCCCCAGTGGTTCGAACGGGTTACCGGCGTCGGCTCGTCGATCGGCCAGGCGATGGTGGTGCCGGTTCTTGCGTTCCTCACTGCGTTGATCATCGGTGGCGTCATCATCATCCTCACCGACCTGGACACGCTTCGGTTGTACCCAGAATCCCCAGGGGAGGCAGCCAAACAGTCGATCGTCGGGGTGTGGGAGGCGTACAAGGCCCTCTTCCTGGGAGCGGTTGGCTCGCCACGGGCGATTTCTGAGACGCTCTTCTCTTCAACACCGCTGATCCTGGCCGGTCTCGCCGTCGCCATCGGCTTTCGAGCGGGCCTATTCAACATCGGGGTGAGCGGTCAGATGCTCCTCGGCGGCATGGCCGCACTCTGGGTCGGGTTCAGCTTCTCGCTTCCACTGTTTGTCCATATCACGCTCGCACTTTTCGCCGGGATCATCGGGGGTGCGGTGTGGGGCGGGTTCGCCGGCTTGCTCAAGGGCAAGACCGGCGCCCACGAGGTGATCACGACGATCATGCTCAACTTCATCGCGCTGTTTCTCATCGCCTTTCTCCTGAAGACGAGCTTCTTCCAGGCGACCGGTCGCCAGGACCCGATCTCGCGGGTGGTCGCGGAATCGGCTCGCCTACCCGCCCTCTTCCCGGGGGGGAGGGTGCACATCGGGTTCCTGATCGCGCTGGCTGCGGTGTTCTTGACCTACTGGCTGCTGTTCAAGTCCTCGATCGGATTCGAGTTCCGGGCGGTTGGGTTCAATCCGGATGCCGGTCGGTACGCCGGGATGAGCGTGGCGTGGATCT
>JADFIY010000125.1 GCA_022566415.1 Acidobacteriota bacterium | reverse complement strand
TCCCGCCCCACGATGAGCAAGATCAAGTGCGGTCTCTCGGACACCAGCAAATGCATAGCCTCCAGAAGGTGCTTCTGGCCTTTCGCGTACTCCTGGCGGCCCACGTTTATCAATACCTGGTCGCCACTGCCGAGTGCCAACTGGTGGCGAACTCTCGAGCGGTGCTCAGGTCGCGCCTTTCCCAACTGTGTGAAATCCCGACCGCGCGGGATGACCGTCACCGGACCTGGGGGGATGCCGAGATCCTCGATCGCTGCTTCCTTGGCCGCTTCGGAGATGGCGTGAAACCGTTTCGATAGGTGTCGTGCTGTCCAGCCGTCGATGAGCCGGGTGATCTCGAGCTTCCATCGCTTCAGATTGGGGTCATCGAGACGGATCGGATCATACGGAGTGCTGACCAGGCTCGTTGACACGGATACGCCAGTCCCCACGGCGGCGATCCTGCCGATCACATCCGACTCGAAAAGCGTGGTGTGGACGAGGCCAGGACGGAGAGCTCGGATCATCTGTCGGAGTTCGAGAATACGACCGAATCGACTCGATCTGGTCAGGATTCGGACGTCGGTTCCTCGCTGGCGCGCTTCGGTCTCAAAGCCTTCTTTAGCTGACCGGAGACAGGCTATCGTTGGTCGCAGACCAGCTTCGTCGAGCGCGGGCAACGAGTCGACTAGCGATCTCTCCGCGCCCCCGGGGCCAAGAGAGTCGATCACGAACAGGATACGATCCTCCATTCCTCAAGGCCCTGCGTAACCGTGGACGCGGCCCCGAAAGCGGTCTTCCATCCGTAGGCCGGTGCGCAGCTTCCTCTCGAAAAACCGCAGCCCGTCGCTTCGCTGCACCGGAATACGAGGCAGAAGGTAGGGATCTGTGTCCGCCCGCACCGGCCCGCCTCCACCCACCGTGGCCGTCGCATAGCGTTTTCTCACCAACCGGTCGGCCTCGGGCGCCCAGTAGCCCCAGGGATAGGTGAAATGCCTCGGAGGAGCGCCCGTCGCCTGCTCGATGAGCCGGTTGGAGGTCTCCAATTCCTCAGCGAGACGGTCTGATGACAGTCTTCGGAGGTCAGGGTGGCTATGGGTGTGGGCGCCGATGGTCGCCAAACCGGTTTCCGCCATCTCGTTTACCTGGTCCCAGGTAAACGGACGGGCATCCGGGTAACGAGGGTCGAGTGCTTCGCCGTTCGCGATGGGAGCGGTGGTCAGATACAGAGTGAACGGCCAGCCGCGCTCCTTCAGGAGAGGGAAAGCGTTTCGATACACATCCTCATAGCCGTCGTCGAAGGTGAGGACCACGAGGCGGTCGGCCTCCGGATCGCCCCTCCGGGCAACAGCAGTCTCCAGATCGACCACGTTTCCGAATTTCCCGATGATGTCGAGATGGTTCCGGAACGTCTCCGACGCCACCTCCATCTCGCGTCCCAGCATCACGCCGACCTGGTGATAGATCAGGATTCTGGGGCCCGGGAACGTTCCGTAAAAGACATCGGCAGCGGCGAATACCGTCTTTGCCGCCTTGCGAAGCACATTGTTACGGATCGAGGGGCTCACGGTTCACAAGGGTCGTCTCGTCGAGCTCTGCCTCATCGAGCACCTCGATGGGAAGCAGTGCTTGACCCGAGTGCTGGCCGGGCTTCTCCCCGTCCAGCGAAGCGCCCGGGGATAACGGGATAGTGGGCTTGGCGATGGTATGGCTCTCTGTTACCACCGAGTCTTCCCCAGGAGGTCGCGATCTGAGCGCCTGCCATCCCCAAGGCCGTGCCCATAATTTCCGGCGACGCGTAGTGACATGCCGCGAACGGGATCGCTTCCCACGACGTTTCGGCCGACCGATCAGGACCAGCCCGACGGGATGCGCCCCCCGCAGTTCGAGTGAGCGGACCGCCTCTTCAACGTCCAGTTCCGTCGTCACCCCCGCCTGGCCGACCACCACGACATAGTCCAGTCGCGAGCAGAGCGCATCGGCGTCCGGATGGCCCAACCCGGGCGCCACCATCAGCGCCATGTCGACAAGACCTCTGGCCTCCTCAACCAGCAGCTCGAAATGCCTTCCCGCCAGGGCGTCGGAAAAATCCAACCGACCCTCGCCGGTCGGCAACCCTTTCAGCCTCCCTTCCGTGGGTCGCAGGTTTACCAGCGTCTCCTTGATGAAGGACCGTGTGGCTTCCGCATCGATGTCGGGATGAGCCAGCAGGGTCGCCAGGTCGACGTTGTCAAGACCGAACTCGGGGAGGGCCGAAGGCCTTTGGAAATTGGCGTCGACCAGGAGCACCTCGTTGCCTGCCGCTGCGAACGCCGAGGCCAGATCGGCAGCCAGGGCGTGCACCTCGTCGGAGGCGGCCCGTAAACCGGTGATGGCGAGTGTCGCCGGCCGGTGAGGCATCGCACCTTCCAAAGCCGCCCTTACCCGCTGCAGAGCAAGACGTCTCGGATCCGCGCCGGCAGTCGGGTACCAGGGTCTGGTGCTCGATGCGTCGGGACGGCTCGCGGGCACCATGCCCAGGCCAGGAATGTTCTCGAGGCCTTCCATACCCCAGACCGGTCGCCGCACCCGATCGACAAGCAACAACACGACGGTTGCGATGGCGCCTCCGGCCAAAAACCCGGCTAGGGCGGCCAGGGGCAGGGGGAGTGGCAATGGTGTCTCGTCGCTGATCACGACCACTTCTTCGGAAAGACCTCCGGCTTGTTTCGCGGTGGCGAGACGAACCGCCAGATCCAGATACCGGATCTCGCCGTTGCGCAAGCGTCGCTCCAGTGCCAGCTTCGCTAGCCTGTCGGCGCTGCTGGAAGGCTCCGTCTCCTCGGTAGGCAGCGCCTCCAGGTCTCGGTTCAAACGAATCAATAGTGTCTCCAACCCGGCCATCTCTGCTGCTATCTCCCCCGGGTCACGGTTGGCCAGTTCGGGGTCACGGTTGGCCAGTTCGGGGTAGGCCAAGTCCAGCGCCAGAGCGGCCGCCCGCGCCTCCAGTGTCGCGATCTGTGACTCCAGAAATCCTCTTCTCGCAGTTGTGGCGGGGTCTGTAGCGCCAGGCTCCAATGCTGCGATCTGCTCTTCGAGAAGCTCCACCTCGGCGGCGGTCACCTCCAACGCTTGCTCCAACTGCTCGACGAAAGATACCGGCGCCGCCGATGCGTAGGCCTCACGAAGACCCTCCGCCAACGTCTCGGCCTCCGCGGCGCTCGTCGAGACGGCGACGAACAGCAACTCGCCCGAGTCTTTGTCGGTGGTGATGGACGATCCGGATTCATTGACCAAAAACGTCGTGTTGACTTCTTGAGCCCTGGCGAGTGCTATCGCGAGGCGACCATCGAACGCCTCCTCCGACTCCGCAGAACCGGTCAACAAGACCACCGAGGCCTCAGCGGTGAATCGGGGCTCTATCTGGCTGTTGGCGTAGGCGGCCATCGCCATCGCCGCCGCCAAACCGGCCAGGGCGACCAGGCTCATCGCCCACCAGCGAGCGGCCAGCAAAGGACCCAGCCTGCGAATGCTCATGATGTTGGATTCTGGTCGAGCACATCGGAGTACTCGAACGGCCGAAGTGAAACCGTCTCGTTGCCGGCCCACTCGGCCGAGGTCAGCGAGAACAGCATCTCTCGGACTCCCTCCCCATCCCCATCAGAGGCCAACCGCTCCAGGTGCTCCATTGCGTCGAGAAGTGTGACCGCCCCGGGCCAGGTCGGGCGAACCAGCCAGATCTTGGAATGAGGGCTTGGGGTCATTGGCTTCAGCGACAATTCCTCGTAGAGCTTCTCGCCGGGCCGGGCTCCGGTGATTGTCACCTCGATGTCACGGCCGGGGACCAGTCCAGCGAGGCGTATCATACGATGTGCTAGGTGCATGATCTTCACCGGCTCACCCATGTCGAGTACCAGCACGTCGCCATCCTCGGCGATGGCGGACGCCTGCAATACTAGTTCAACGGCTTCCGAAACTGTCATGAAGTAACGGGTCATAGAGGGGTCGCTGATCGTCACCGGTCCGCCGGATAGGATCTGCTGCGTGAAGGTGGGGACTACGCTGCCCCGGGTCCCCAACACATTGCCGAATCGGACGGCAGCGTAGACGCACCCGCCCCGGTTCGCCGCGGCGGCCTGGATCATCATCTCGGCAAAACGCTTCGAAGCACCCATCACGTTCTTTGGCGCCACTGCCTTGTCGGTCGAGATCAGAACGAACCGTTCGGTGCCATGCAACGCGACGCCGTCGAGCACGTTTGCGGTGCCCAAGATGTTCGTCTTGACCGCCTCTTCCGGCGCCGATTCCAGGATGGGGACATGCTTGTGGGCGGCGGCGTGAAAGACCACCTGGGGACGGTGCTCGGCGAAGATCCTCAGCAGACGTTTGCGATCGCGAATGTCGCACAGAACCGACTGTGCCCGCGGTGAAGCCCATCTCAGCATCGCCTCATAGAGATGGGTCTCATCGTGATCCAAACATAGGACCTCGGCCGCGTTGAACCTCAGCACCTGCTCGACGATCTCGGAACCGATCGACCCCCCCGCCCCTGTCACCATCACCCGTCGACCCGATACCAGATCCTTGACTCGAGCCAGATCCGTGGAAACAGTGGGCCGGGGCAGCAGGTCGCTTATCACAAGATCACGAATATGGCGCAGGTTGCCGTTGGAGCTGAGGACCTCGTCTATGTCGGGTAGGGTGCGCAGCCGGACATCGACGTCCATGCAGGCATCGACCACCTGTCTCACGATCTGCTCGCCCACCGATCCGGCCACGACCACCTGGTCGAAAGCCGTCCTCAGGAGCACAGTCCGGAGATCACGGACAGAACCCATGACGGGGAGGCCGGCGAGCTTACGGGGTCGAGCCGTGGGGTCGGTGGTGAGGAACCCGACGACAGCGACGGGATTGTCACCCTGCAGTCCGCGACGAGCCAGGTCGACGGCACCCTGGTCGGTACCGACGACCAGGGTGATCGCCGGTTGCGATACATTGGAGAGACGTCTGAACGAGAACAACCGGGATCGGAACCGAGCAGCGCCCATCCCACCCAAGGTGAGCATCGCCCCTACAGCCAGCACCATCACCGGCACCGGTCCCACCTCGCCACTGATCTCCCGATAGGAAATCATCCCAACGAACAGCATTATGGATGCGGTGGCAGTAGCCGCCACCACGCGCATGGCCTCCTCCACACTGGCGAACTCCCAAACGTGCCCATAGGCACCAAAGATGAGGTTCGCCACGACGTGGACAGTGATGATCACCGGTAGGACCAAGACGAAGACCCTCCACCAGTCGGGTGTCACACCCTGAAGATCGATGAAGCGCAGGAGCAAAGCGGCGGAATACGCAATAACGACGATGGCCGCATCGACCAAGGCGAACACGATATCGGTCCGGAGGCGTGCCCCAGCCAGCGCCAACCTCTGCTGCCAGCTCGCGACCGGGGTCTGGTCCCCCCTTTTGGTCGATGCCACGTCCAAGTTTCCCGCCCTCCTTCACAATGAGTGACCTTTGCCTCAAGCAAACATGGGTATCTGTGGACAATCTTCATTGGTCTGTCCACATCCCCAACTGACATCACTCGGAATCAACCATAGCGGTCCGTCACTGTGCGTGGCGAGCCGTCGTGGTGTAGATTCCTCCGGGCATGATTCATGGAGGAACGAGATGCGGATCCTGGTGACTGGAGCGGGGGGTTTCCTTGGCCGTCATGTCGCGCGCCGCCTCCTGACGGACGGATTCGAGGTGACAGGATTCGATCTAGTCACAGGTAGCATGCCCGATATCTCGTGGGTGGAGGGCGATCTGCGCGATCACGATGCGGTCGCGACGGCGGCCCACGGCCACCAGCTCATATGTCACCTAGGGGCGATCGGGGATGTCTACATGGCGGCCGAGCATCCGGCCCTGGCGGCCCAGGTCAACGTTGTTGGATGTGCCAATGTGGCTCTTGCCGCCGAAGCGGTAGGGGCAAAGGTGGTGTACGCCTCGACTTGGGAGGTATACGGGAAGGCCCGCTACGAGCCGATGGACGAGAATCATCCCTGCGCGCCCGACCATCCCTACAGCATCACCAAGCTCGCCGGCGAGCGAATCCTCCTGGCAGCAGACCTTCTTCGGAGGGTGCCCGTGATCTCGCTACGACTGGGCACTGCCTACGGGCCCGGGCTGCGGCCCAATTCGGTGTTTCGGGTCTTCATAGACAAGGCGAGGAGGGGTGAGCCGATCACGATCCAAGGCAGTGGTCTTCAGGGGCGTCAATTCACCCATGCCTCCGACCTGGCCGGTGCATTCTCTTCAGCGTGCAAGTCCGACCTGCATGGCGATGCCTTCAACGTGGTGGCCCCCGAGCAAATCACCATCAAGCAGTTGGCCGAGGCCGTGGTAGCCAGGTACCCGACCGAGATCTCTTTCGGGGATCCGAGACCCGGTGATGCACCACCGGCCATGGTGTCGGCCGAGAAAGCCGGCCGGCTCCTCGGTTGGGAGCCGCTGGTCAGTTTCGAGGAGGGCGTGGCCGGGCTGATGGATGACCTCGAGGGAGGCGGCTGAGCACGTCGTGAGCCAGCGGCGCAGAGTCCTCGTCGTTATCAAGGGTCTGGGGGTTGGCGGGGCCGAGATGCTGATTGCCAGTGCCGCCCATCACTGGGATCGAGACCGCTTCGAGTACCGGGTGGCGTTTGTGCTCCCCTGGAAGGACCACCTCGTCGCCGATCTCGATGAGGCCGGCGTCGAGGCCATCTGCATAGGTGGGCGGCGGGGAATGAGTCTCGGAGTATTGCGCCACTTGCGATCGATGAGCCGGGAAGTCGACCTGGTGCACGCCCACCTTCCGGTTGCCGGGGTCAGCGCCCGATTGGTGGCGTCGGTCCCGGTGGTGTACACCGAGCACAATCTGGCAGGTTCGTACCGCGCCCTCTCCCGATGGGCGAACCGCCTCACCTACGGACGCAATTCGGCCGTGATCGCCGTGTCCCAGCCGGTGGCCGAGGCGGTGGCCGGGTACAGGGGGCCGAAACCGCGGGTAATCCCAAACGGCGTTGATGTCGTGGTCGACCCCGCCGAAGTGGGGGCGATCCGACATGAGATGTCGGGTGATGCGCCGCTGGTGGCCCACGTTGGCAACATCCGGCCCCACAAAGGCCACAGAAACCTGATCCAGACAGCCCGGTATCTCCGAAAGGCCGGATCCGGGATTCGCATCGTCTCCGCAGGCGGTGAGAAGCACCCGGGTGATCTCGATCGGGTCCGCGATGAAGCCGACAGGGCCGGCGTCGGCGATATTCTCGCCTTTCTCGGGCGGCGACGGGATGCCGCCACCCTGATCGCCGCCGCCGACGTGTTCGTGAGCCCCGCCGATGTCGAGGGACTCCCGGTGTCGGTACTGGAGGCCATGATGTTGGGCACACCGGTCGCCGCTACCGCGGTGGGCGGGGTCCCCACCGTGATCAAACACCGCCGGACCGGGCTGCTGGTGGAACCGGGGGACCCCGAATCTCTGGCCGGCGCCGTGCTGGAACTCCTCGAAGATCGAGGCCTGGCCTCCAAGCTGGCTGACGCCGCCCGGGCGTTGGTGGAGGAGGAGCACGGCATGGAGCCGATGGTGCGAGCCACCGAGCGGCTGTACGAGGAGGTCCTCGGTGACGTCTGAGCAGCCAGTAGTGCGGCCGTTTCGTGACGAGGACCTTCCAGCCGTGCTCGACCTGCTACGCCTCTCGTTGGGGGAGACACCCACCCGGCTCAAGACCCCCGCGTGGTTCGAGTGGAAGCACTTTCGCAACCCTTTCGGTCGATCCCTCCTGCTCGTGGCGGAACTGGAACGCCAGATCGTCGGTCTCCGTGCCCTGATGCGCTGGGAGCTGACCACGCCGGGCGGTGATCGAATTCGGTGCGCCCGGCC
>JADFIY010000124.1 GCA_022566415.1 Acidobacteriota bacterium | reverse complement strand
GGTGATGCCCGCCCGGCAGCAACCGCCGCCCGAGGCAGAAGAAGTCGAGGAAGTGGACGCACCGCCCGTTCCGCTGCCCGAACCGGCACCCGAACCCGCGGCCGTCTGAGCGTCCCCGCAGGACGAAGAGCCCCCCGGCCTTCCGGGGGGCTCTCACATGGACTCAGCCCGCCACACATCTGGGCAGCCCACCCAGGACCCTAACGCTTCCCGCTCCTCCTTCATTGGGGGCACCGCGGTGGCGATGATATCTGTCATATCGGTGGCGCATCTGGGGCCAGGTGGGTCTGCGCACAGCGTCAAGAATCCGCCGTGAGAAGATCCGTTAGAAGATGGGGCTCCGGAGCATACGAAGCGAAAGCCTGGAAAGTCGGAACCCCTTGCGGTGCAAGGGGTTCCGCTCGTAGCGGGGGCGGGATTTGAACCCGCGACCTTCGGGTTATGAGCCCGACGAGCTACCAGACTGCTCCACCCCGCGTCGCGGCGGAGAGTATACGAAACACAAGGGCCTATCGCGATGTCGGTCCCATGCGCCTCAGGTGGGCGCGCAACGCCGGTATCACCAGCAGATCCTTTACCCGACCGACTGCTTCCTTTGATCGAATCACGTCTTCCAGGCTCGCGACCGGCACCTCGTGATCTCGGTAGCTCATATGACGGCTGTTTTGAACCAGGTCTTCAAAGCCAGCCGTACCTGCAGGTCGCAGGCAGATATCGAAGGGTCCGGCGCTCGTCGTGAACGTCGCCATGATCATCGGCGCTAACAAACCGGCAGTGACCCCATCGGGGATCGGGAACCCGTCGGCTGGCCCGTCGAGAACCCGAAATCGGGCGTCGAGAGCGTTGAGCGCGTCGGCCAGACGGGCGAGGTTGTCAGGGGAGGTGGACGGTGTGATATCGATGTCGCGTGTCGGAGGGATCGCCACGTCGTACAGCTCCGCGGCAAACCCGCCAATGATCACGTAGTCGACATCGTGGTCTTCGAGAGCGGCAATGATGGCCTCAACGTCGACGTCGGGCGTCGGCATCTAATGCCCTCGTACCCGGCGGAGCCGGGCCTCCTCGGTGCGCCGCCGACGTGTGACTTCGAGCTCGGCGCGTTGCGTAGCAGGGAGCGACGCTAGGAATTGCTCCAGCCCCTGGTCGTGGTCGTCGACCGGCTTCAACTGGATCCGCATTTCAAAACCGGCCGCGCCAAGCAGCTTGATCAGCGTTGGCATCATCGGCTCCTTGCGACCGGTTTCGTATGCGGAGATTGCCTGCTGGGTAACGCCGGCCTGATCGGCCAGCTGTTGCTGGGTGAGGCCTGCTCGGTCACGTGCTGTGCGAAGAAGCCCGGCCGCCAGTGTCGGGGCGGGGTCGTACTTTCCCATACCCAGATTCTATCACAACCTAGTGTATGTATACACCGCATTCGGGTGTATACATACGCTCGTAGGTGGGCTACTTCGGAGGCAGGCCCTCGGCGTATTGGACTCCGGTGTCGATCCAGCTGGCCAAGTCCTCGTCTGCAGAAAGTCCCTCGGCGGCGACCAGTACCCAACCGGCCATAGGGCGTCCCGACAGGTCGAAGGGCCGAACATGGGGTCGAGCCATGGCCGCCCCGTCGCTCTCCTTGCCCACCCGGACCATCAACTCATCGCCGGCGACGCCGACCGACATGTTGCCGTGGATCATGAAGGCTATGCCTCCAAACATCTGCTTTTCCACCAGGGCGGGGTGGGCGCCGATCTCGTTTCGGATCCGCTGGGCCAATTCCTCGCTATAAGCCATCGAGCTACTGCCAATCGATGGTGTGAACATCAACCGGCCCTTCGATCCCCTTGAGGGTCACAGAACGCGGCTCGGACACCGGGAATCGGATCGCACCAGCCTCTTTGAGCACATCTGTAGAGACGACGATCTGCTCGCGCTCACCGATGTCGCCGACCCTGGCAGCAAGGTGCACCCCTTGTCCGGAATAGTCACTCCCCTGCGGGGTCGCCTTTGCGGTATGTAGCCCGATGCGTATCCAAGGGGCAAAGCCGTGCTCATGGCGCTGTGCGGCGAGGCGGCGCTGAATGGCGACGGCTGCCTCTACAGCATCCGACGCCTCGTCGAAGGCGACGAAGAAGCCGTCGCCGGTGTGGCGCACCTCCTGCCCGCGATGCTTGGCGAATGTGGAGCGTAGAGCGCGGTCATGCCAGCGAAGCAGATCCTCCCAGGCATCGTCGCCGATCAGCCCGACCAGGTCGGTCGAGGTGACGATGTCGGTGAACATGAAGGTCTTGATCACCCGACGCCCATCCCCGGCCGGACGCGGCGCATCCTCCCCGAGCAACTCGTCCACCTTGCGCACGTCCAACACAGCCCCGAGCCGCTCAAATGTGGAACGGGCCGCGCCGAGCTCCATGCGCGCTGTGGTCTCGTCCCCAGCCGCCGCCTTCGCCTGACCCAATAGCAGGCGGGCTCGAGCGCTTTCATAAGGGAGCTCGATCTCACGCCACAGCCGCCACGCCTTGTCCAACACTGTGGCGGCCTCGGCGAATCGCCCCTCGTGAAGCTCGACCTCGCCCCTGGCGGTGCTCGCGGCTGCCTCGAAGGCGGTCCTCTCATAGTCGGCGGCGATCCGATCCAGCTCCTCGGTCGCGGCCAGGGCTGTCTGCACATCGTCGCCGGCCAAGGCAATCGTCACCTGCGCCGGTAGGAGCCGGGCCCTGCCGAGGACGTTCATCGTCGAGCCGTCCTCAGCCTCCGGGTCGGCTCCCCGCGCCAAGCTGGCTGCGATCGCTTTACCGGCAGCGTCGGCATCGCCTCTGGCCAGCATGAGCAAGGCCAGGCCCGGCTGCGAGTCCCGCCCGTATTCGTAGGCGCGCATGAATGCCCGCTCGGCCGCATCGAGGTCACCCATATGGAGCCGCACCTCGCCAACCTCGTAGTGGGCGAAGCCAACCGAGTCGAGGAGCTGGTAGCGCTCCAGCTCTTCGCTAGCGACGCGGGCCTCGCGCTCAGCTTCCGCATACGAGCCTCGCAGCCGCTTCAGCTCAGCCCGATGCACACGGCACACCCCCGGATACCCGCCCAAGGAGTGACGATGCATCCAGCGATCGGCCTCCTCCGTCCACTCCCCTGCACGTCGGTAATCGGCAAGGTTGCCATAAGCAGCGATGGTGTTCGTATAGACCTCACAGGCGGCGCGCAGGTCCAGTTCCCCCGACACCGCCGCCGCAGTGGCTTCGTCGATGAGGGCCATCCCCTCCTGCCAGTCGCCCCTGGTCAACAGGGCAACGCCCTTGAAACTCATCGCCAGTGAGTGCACCTCGGGAACGCCGTGCCGAAGGGCGAGGTCGATCGCTTCGTTACCACGGGCGATCGCATCGTCCAGGTTGCCGCGCAGGAGCAGCGCCTCGGCCATGCGCAATAGCTGCAACCAGGCATGTCCTCCCGACTCCGGTTCCCCTTCGAGCATGTGCTCGACCTTCTCCATCCATCCGGCGCCGACGGAGACCGCCATGCGTCGGAAAGCGAGGTAGGCCAACCTGACGGCGACGGCCACAGCGGCCGTCTTATCACCGGCTTCGGCGTATCCCGCATAGGCGCGCTGGAGGGCATCAACGGCTTCATCCGGATAGCCGCTCCACCAGGCGGCGTCGGCAAAGAGCTGAAGGTCACCAGGGGTGAGGATTTGATCGTGGTCGGCCTCGGAGAACACTTCGCGGGCCTCGTTCCAGGCGAGACGCTCAACCGCGTCTCTGCCGGCCAAAAGCGTGTCGTCCACAGTGATTCCATCCCCTGCGATGTATGGGTCACGACGATACCGGGGACGTCAGCCCAACGGAGCAACGGATTCCCGCTGCCGTCGGTGCTCCGGCCGACTGCAACATCGAGACCGATGCCTGGTACACCAGTGCCGAGGAAGACACTGATCTACCGATCGACTGATTATGCGTCGGCGCCAACCGGCCCCGCGACGAGCCTGGCCGCCTCTTCCACGGCGCTTTGTGCTTCGTCGATCTTCTCCGTCCACGTGACGATGTCGCCGCGGCGCAACGCGGCATCGGCCGCTTGGAAGGCGGCGGCTGCCTGTTGCAACAGCTCGGCCACCTGCTCGTCCACGGTTCCGGTCGGGGGCTGGGTCGGCTCCTCCGGACCAACTCCGGTGGACTCACCGAAGATGGCTCCCAGCGCCTCCTCGAGGGTGTCGCGCATTTCGATCTGGCCGTCGAACGACACCACCACCCGCTTGAACTCCGGAATGCCCGTACCGGTGCTGTTGTCGTCGGCCGAGATATACACCGGTTGCACGTAGATCAGCGATTCGTCAATGGGAATGACCAGCATGTTGCCCTGGATTACACGCGAGCCGCCTTGACCGAGCAGAGTGAACTCGGCGGAGATGACCGGGTTCTGATTGATGAAGTTGCCGACCTGGCCGGGACCGTCGATCTGACTCTCTGCCGGTAGGGCGAAGTCGATGATGCGCCCGTATTCCTCGAGCGGACCACTCTTCACCACCATGAACGACACCATGTTTGGTCGGTCCCGCGGCGTGAACGGCTGCATGAGTAGGAACGACAGCTGGTCGTCGCCTGGCAGCTTCATCAACAGGTAGTAAGGCAGCATCGGGTCGTCGGCGAACGGCGCCCGCAGTTCGGGACGCGGCGAGTTCGACGGGTCCCTGGCGATCTGCCAGGGGTCCGCCACCGTGAAGAACTGGTCGGGATCGAGCATGTGGTACAGCGTGTACATGTCGGTCTGCACCCGGAACAGATCCTCCGGATAGCGGAAGTGGCTGATGATGTCCGGGGGCAGCTCGCTCAAGTCCCTGAACACACCGGGGAAGATGTTCTTGTTTGCCTGGATGATTGGGTCGTCGGGGTCGATCACGTACAGATCCATAGTTCCGTCGTAGGCGTCGATGACGGCCTTCACCGAGTTGCGGATGTAGTTGAACCCGTTGGGAAGGCCCTCGCCGCGATTGAGGCGGCCGGTCGATGCCACCGCCGAGTACGGGTATCGATCGGTGATCGTGTACAGATCCATCACCCACACGAGCCGGCCCTCGGTGATCACGATGTAGGGGTCGGCATCGGCGGAGAGGAAGGGTGCAATCCGCGCTATCCGAGAGCGAATGTTCCGCTCCAGCAGCACCTTGCTGTCTGCCCGCAAACGGTCGGAGATCAACGTGTCCAGGTTGCCGAACCGGAGGGCCCAGGCCAGCCGGTCGAAGAACCCACCGAGAGGAACGCCTCCCGACCCGTCATAGCTATTGGTGGCTACGTTGGAGGCGCTGCCCCCGATGGGGAAATCTACCTCCTGCTGGCTGGTGCCGGCAATGACGTAGTCGTCTTCGAGGTGGTCGGAGAAGTAAACCCTGGGCTGGGTGATGTCCAGTGTGGGGTCGCCGGTTTCGTTGACCGGGGGGATGTCTCTGACCGCGAGATCGGGCCGACCGCCACCGGTCACGCCGTTGGCTGCGCTGAGTACCGCGCCGAACCCGTGTGTGTAGACCAGCTTCTCGGTCACCCAGCCCGAGCCGGGGATGTTGGGCTCGTCGAGCTCTCGTGCAGACACCATGACCTGGGTCAGCGTGTCGTTGATGAGGTAACGGTCGACGTCGACGTCACCGAGGTCGTAATAGGTGACGATGTTCTGCAGTTCCCGGTACGTCGTGGCCAGCACGCCTGGATCCCACAGGCGAATGTTGGAGACGGTGGGCTCGTTGGCGGCGATGTCTTCGGCGGTGAGGTCCGGAGACGCAGCAAAGTCGGCAACCTCGACATCGGTGAGCCCATAGGCACGTCGGGTGAACTCGATATTGTAGGCGACGTACGGTGACTCCTTGTTGACCTCGTCCGGCACGACCTGCAACCGCTGGACCAGGGCCGGATAGATCCCTCCCACCAGGATCGAGGTGACCAACCACAGCCCCGCCGCCACCAAGGGAAGTGTCCACCCTCGGAACCACACGTTCACCAGCAGGATCACCGCGGCAACGAGCGAAATGATGATCAGCAGATTCAGCGCAGGTACCTGGGCGTTGACATCGGTGAAAGAGGCGCCGAAGACTTGACCTCGCGAGGAGTAGAGCAGATCCCACTTGTCCAGCTGGTACATCGCAGCCTTGAGCAGGGCGAGCAGCGCAAGAAGAATCGAGATGTGAGCCTTCGCCGCCGAGCTGGTGTGCGCTCCACGGCCTTGCACCCGGATACCGCCATTGAGGTAGTGGACGGCCACGACGACCAGCGTCAGAACCAGGATCAGCTGGAAACCCCACCCGGTGAGATCACGCAAGAACGGTGCGTCGAATACATAGAGGCCGACGTCGTTGCCAAAGATCGGGTCGACGAGACCAAACGAGCCGCCCTGGGAGAACAGCAGCCAGTCTTGCCACCACGCCGCTGCTCCCAGGCCGAGGAGGATGCCGAAGAAGGCGGCGGCGGCGATCCGCAGCCACCGGGCGCGCGGTTCGACCCACATCTGGTAGCGCTCCAGAAGCTCCTCATCGGGACTCCCGGTGACGACACCGAGGCGGGGCGACAGGCGATCGGCAATGAAAAGATTGATCCAAAACGCGACAAAGGCGAACACGGAGGCGAAGGCGACGAGCCAGACCTTGGTGAACACCAGCGTCGTCCACACCCCCACGTGGCCGACGGAGTCGTACCACAGGTAATCGGTCCACAACGTTGCCAGGGATCGGGCGGTGACGAAGGCCACGACGACCAGGCCAATGCTGATCCAGATCCAGCGTCTGGAACGGCGGCCCGAATACGGGATGGGATCTCGATCGATCACGGTGCGAGTCTACGTCCGAAACAAAGTCAGCAGGCGGGAACGACGGTGCACGAGCACTCGAGGCTCGCCGGGGGGATCAACGTCCCCGGAGGGGGACCGTCGGCGATCGGCCACCGGCCCGAGCCTCGGCCGCAGTCTACGCAGGAGCGATTGGACGGGATCACAGACACCTGGTGGCAATCCATTGCCTGTAATCCGTCGAGGACGCCTTGTTGGTAGGCCCGTCGCGACATGAAGCGCACTCGCCGCTCGGCATCGTCGGTTCGCCAGGCGCGGAAAACCCTCGATAGTGATGACGCGGTCTCGCGCTTGCCGGCGCCGGCGCTCCGAGACCGCTCCAATGACAACGCGGCCGCCTCGACGAACACGGTCGTGAACTCGACCGTTGGATCGTCAATGTGTATCTCCGGCTGCGGGGCATCGGAGCGCCCCAGCAGCTCGGCGGCAGCGGCGAACCCGGCAGCCATGCTCTCCTCGGCAACGCTCACCAGGACACCGCCGATCTCGCCGTCCACAAGAGTGATGTCCGGAGTCCACGCCTCGTCGAGGCGGAGCTGCTCGAGAGCTCGATTCTGGGCCGAAACCAGCTGGCGCTTGACCAGACGCAGCGCCCGATTCTGCACCGGTAGCAACAAGCGGTCGCGAAGGGCGAATGGATCGATTGAGTCGTCAGTCGCGACTCGCGAGGCGCGGGTCTCCACCCGCTCGCCGTTGCCTTGAGCCACGACGGCAGTCGCTGCCTCTGCCGGGGTCACTTCCTCGACGACAGAACCATTGCCCCGAGTCTCCGGCGGCGGAGCCACCCCCGAGGAGCGGAGGTCATCGAAGAGGCCGGCAAGCGGATCGGGAGTCGGTTCAGATTCGGGCTCGGGCTCCGCTGTCTTTGGTTCGGCTGTCGTCTCGGGTTCGGGCGCCGGCCCTGGTTCTGAAGAGCCCCCCACCCCGCCTGTTTCCTCCCCATGTGGGGAAGTAGCAGCCGCGGAGCCGGCGCCGGAGGGGGCTATTGCGGTACTCCCCCCACCGGGGGGAGAAACAGATGCAGAGCCACCCTCCTCACGCGATTCGTCCCCCTTGGAGGAGGTGACAGCCGCGGGGCCGGTGCCGGAGGGGGCTCTTGGCCCGGGATCTGAGGAGCCCCCCTCCCCGCCTGCGGTGCTCCGCCCCAAGGGGGG
>JADFIY010000123.1 GCA_022566415.1 Acidobacteriota bacterium | reverse complement strand
AACTGCATGGCGACCACCGCCGGGATTCCCTGACGGACGAGGCTCTGCGCCGCACCAGAGAACGGGTCCGAGTCGGAGGCGCGGGCGCCCTCGCAGGCGTTGAGCACGACAAGACGCAACGAACGGTGATCGTGAAGGATCGTGCCCAGGTCACGGCCAGCGACGATACGTGACCGGTTGTCCCCGTCCTCGAGCACGAGCACCCCGTCGTCGGCCTGCTCGTTGTAGCCGCCGTGACCGAGGAAATGGAAGATGTGGTATTCGTTCCGGCGGAGTTTGTGCTGCAACTCGAACAGCGTCGCGTCCTCTATCCGGTCGATGACAACCGCGCCGCGATCGACCAATGAGCTGAGCGAGCCCTCGATGCGGCGCCACTCGTCCTCGACGTCGAGGCCCGGATAGTCGTGCGGGCTCGAGATCATCACCAGGATCCGCAACGGCCCGGTCAGGGTCAACGGCTCGATCTGCTGCGTGAGGTCGAGATAACGGACGATCGGCGTCCACGCCGACAGCACCAGGAACTGGTCGTTTGACTCACTGAACAAGAACTCCCAAGGCAACACCGCCAACTCGGGCGCATCGGTCAACCGCAACCGGATCCGCAGGCCTTCGCCGCGACGTTCCACCTCGTCGAGGCTGCGACGCAGGCTGAGCCGGATGTCGTCCTGGAACACAGCACCGAACAACTCGGCTCCGAACTGGCGGGCCGCTTCCATTTCAGGCGACTCGAGACGCCGGGTGCCGCGACGGGGTCTGCCCACCTTGAGCATGAAGTTCTCCAGCTCCAGGTCGGAGAAGGGCAGAGTGAAAGAGCCATCGGCTTCTCCTGCCGGGGAAGCCATCACCCGGGCGCGGTAACCCTCGCCGCCGGTCCGCTCGATCACGAGATCGAAGTCGGAATATCTGCGCTGCTCGGTCATGAAAGGCAGGGAACCACGACATCCCTCATCGCTCGATAACCCCACCGCGGGCCGCCGTCGTACCCGCCCCTGCAGGCAGAACCCTACGCCAATTCTGCCGCGTTCGCACGCATTAGGACCCGCTGGCTAGTGTCAGGCGAGGGGGGAACGGAGGACCCGCAGTGACCGGTCCCGAGCACTTTGACACAGTCGTCATCGGTTCCGGATTCGGCGGTGCCGTCTCCAGCTACCGGCTGGCAGAAGCCGGCCTCGCCGTGTGTGTACTCGAGCGTGGCAAGGCGTATCCGCCGCGCTCCTTTCCGAGAAACCCTGCAGACATGAGCCGCAACTTCTGGGACCCAAGCGCCGGTCTCCATGGGATGTTCAACATTTGGTCGTTCCGAGGGCTCGAAGCAGTGGTCTCCTCCGGGCTCGGCGGCGGCTCGCTCATCTACGCCAACGTCCTCCTCAGGAAGGACGAGCATTGGTTCGTCCACCACGATCCGTTCGATGGCGGCTACGAAACGTGGCCGATCAGCCGAGCCGATCTGGATCCCCACTACGACAGAGTGGAAACCATGATGAACGCCCAGCAGTTTCCGTTCGAGAGCGACGGCTATGGCATCGCCAAGACGAAAGCCATGCGCGACGCCGCGGATGGGCTCGGTCTCGAATGGCAGCTACCGCCGCTCGCCGTCACGTTCCACAACAAGGATCGACCCCCGGTCCCCGGCGAGCCGCTCGCCGATCGCGAGTTTCCCAACCTGCACGGTCTCCCCCGCCAAACGTGTCGCCTCTGCGGCGAATGCGACATCGGCTGCAACTACGGCGCCAAGAACACCCTGGACCACAACTATCTGTCCGCTGCCAAGCACGAGGGCGCCACGATCCGGACGCGCTGTGAGGTGCGGGTGATCCGGCCCGGCGACGACGACGGGTACGTTGTCCAGTACGTCGAGCACGATCCGATGAACGAAGGTCGCCAGACCGAGACGAAGCGGCTCCCGCTGGTCACCGTGACCTGCGACCGGCTGGTCCTTGGCGCCGGTACCTTCGGCTCCACGTATCTGCTGCTACGGAATCGGAGCGCCTTCCCCTCCATCAGTCGAGCCCTCGGCACCCGGTTCTGTGGCAACGGGGACCTGCTCGGCTTGATGGTGGAGACAAAGACCGGCCGGCCCGGTCATGAACGCCCCCGCCGCCTCAACGGAGCAGAAGGCCCGGTGATCACCAGCGCGATACGCATCCCGGATGGCTCCGATCCCGATGGCCAAGGCCGCGGTTTCTATATCGAGGATGCCGGGTTCCCCGAGTTTGCCGGTTGGCTCGTCGAGATGACCCAGGCGGGGAGCCGCGCCTCCCGGGTGCTGCGGTTCGCGGTGAAGCGACTGCTGGCGAAGCTCACCAACGATCCCAGGAGCGATTGGGGAGCCGCCATATCGGAAGCCCTCGGTGGAGCGGAGCTTTCGGTATCGTCGTTGCCGCTACTCGGCATGGGCCGGGATGTCCCAGACGGAAACATGCGTCTCAACGACGGCAGGCTGGACGTCGACTGGACCACCGAGTCGTCGCAGCCGTTCTTCGACAGGGTCGAGCAGACGATGAGAGACATCACCGAGTACCTCGGCGGTAGCTTCCAGCCGAATCTGCTGAGTTACCTCGACCGCGTGATCAGCGTCCACCCGCTCGGCGGTGCCCCCATGGCGGACAACCCGGCCGATGGGGTCGTCGACGCCTACGGCGAGGTGTTCGGCTATCCCGAGCTCTACGTTGTCGACGGATCTGCAATGCCAGGCCCGGTTGGGGCCAACCCGGCGTTGACGATCGCGGCCTTCGCCGACCGGGCCATGGACCACGCCATCGAACACGCGTCGGCCGGTCGCGCGTGAGCGGCGAGACCCGGATCCGGTTCACCGAGGAGATGAAGGGTCACATCGCTTTCGGCATCGACGACCCCGAAGAGGGCCGGAACGTAGGGGCGGAGGACCGCACGTCCTTCATGTTCCATCTGACCATCGAGACCAGCGACATCGACCGCTTCTATCACGAGCCGGAGCACGAGGCGACCGCCCGAGGGTGGATCGAGTGCGATCAGCTCGGCGGCCGGCTGCCGGTTTCGCAGGGTGTGTTCAACCTGTTCGTCGCCGGCGACACTCCGCGTCAACGAGAGATGCGGTACCGACTGTTCTTCACCGACGGCGTTGGCAACCCACTCACCTTCGTTGGCGTCAAGAAGGTCGAGGACCACAAGGGCTTCGATGTCTGGACCGACACATCGACCCTGTACAGCCAAGTGCTGCAGGGTCACGTGACCGCCGAGAACCAAGAAATGGCGGCGGTCGTGGCCGCAGGCGTGCTCCGGATTCTGAAGCGCGATTTTGTCAAGCAAATCACGACATTCCGGGCCTCGGGACCGTCACTACGCGCCAAGGCCCGCGGGTTCCTGATGTTCCTTGGACTCTTTGGAGGCCGCCTCTTCGAGGTCTACATAGCAGCCCCCACCGAAGAGGAAGGCCCGTGACCGAGCTGCACAAGCTCCGGCGACCGTGGCCAGGCGAGGATCGATACACGGCGGCGCAGGCCGTGCACTGGTTGGCGCCCCGCGAGCTGTTGGCTGCAGGGGTGCGCGCCGCGATCTCGAAGACGTTCGGGGACTATGCGGACCGTCGTGAGACCCTGGCGCTGCTGACGCCCCACGCAGATCCTGCCAGAAGCGACATGACGAGTGGTTTCCGTGCCGGGGCATCGTCGCCGCCGGATGCTGACTTCATGATCTTCGACGAGACCTCGGCCGACACCGGCTTCAGGGCCGTCGAAGGGACATCGTCGCCGCCGGACACCGACTTCTGGTTCGACTACGTCGCCGACCTCGGGGACGGCTTCGACGCAACCTACGCCGTCGCCGAATGCCTGGCTCGGGATGGGTTGGCGATCGAAGGCGAGGTGCTGCCCCGGGGGCGCATCCTCATCATGGGCGGAGACGAGGTGTACCCGACGCCGAGCGATGAGGCCTACCGCAACCGCACCGTCGGCCCGTACGAGACCGCATTGCAATACCTGTGCGCAAGCCCCACGCTCGAGGAATGCAACAAGGAGGAGGGTCAGCTCACGCTCTATGCCATCCCAGGCAACCACGACTGGTACGACGGGCTGTCATCGTTCATCAAGCAGTTCTGTACCGAGCAGTGGATCGGAGCATGGAGGACGCGGCAATACCGGACCTATTTCTCCATCAAGCTGCCTCACCGCTGGTGGCTGTGGGGGATCGACACTGCCTTCGAAACCCGCATCGACAGACCGCAGATGGCGTATTTCCTCGAGGCCCGGAACCTGCTCGAACCGGGCGACGGCGTCATCATCTGCACGGCCAAGCCCACCTGGCTGGACTGCGCTGCGGTCGGTGAGGAGGCAGACGACCGGGAGTACCACAACCTCCGCCACTTCATCACCCGCACCTTGAAGGGCACCGGCGCCCACGCCAGGGTGTTGGTTGCCGGGGACAAACACGTTTACGCACGGTATGAAGAGTCCGAAGCAGCGGGGCCGGTCCCAAATGGCGGCCAGAAGATCGTCGCCGGCGGTGGTGGGGCATACCTGTCTGCGACCACCGATCTGCCCGAGAGGCTCCGCATTCGGGAAACTCGTCGTGCCGACCCGACCGACTACACCCTGGCTACCGTTTTTCCTAGGGCCGCCGACTCCCGCCGGCTCCACTGGACGTCCCTGTGGCGACTGCCGCAGACCTGGAGCCTGGTAGCGACGCTCGGGGTCTTCTACCTCTTTATCGCGTACCTGCTGAGGATCGCTGCCGAGGAGGGTTCCGCAACCGGCCTGGTGGATGTCATCGACCGTGTCGGTGGCGATGGATTCGGCCATGTCGTCACCGAGGTGCTCGGCGAGGCCTTCACGTTCGCGCCGTTCTACGTGCTGATCTTGGTGCTGCTGGTCGCTGCTACCACCCTGGCGAACAAGGGCCACAAGGGCGGGCGGTCAGCCGGCATCCCTTTTGGCATCGTCCATAGCGCGGGTCACGTGATCGCGGCACTATTCACCACGATGGTGGCCTTTTGGGCAGCGAGTCATGCGGGACCCTGGGGATCTCGAGCCGTTGCGTTCTTCCTGGTGGCGTTCGTCCTCGGCGCCGTGCTGAGCACCCTGGTGTTCACCTTCTATCTCATCTTCGCCGCGGCGTTTGGCAGGAACCTCAACGAGCTCTTCATCGGGATCAGGTGGAAGGGGTACAAGAACTTCCTCCGCTTCCGCATCGACGAGGTCGGTGACCTCCACGTGTACGCCCTCGGTCTCCAAGAGGTGCACCGGCGCCGGCTGTCGTGGGGTGTGGACGGGCAGCCTGAGGTATCCGGGCAAGCCGCCACCGCGACGCTGATCGAGTCGATCGTGGTTCCAAGGACACCCAATGGCACCAGCCCCGGTTGAGTCGTCGGACACCATCGTCCCGTTCACCGCCCGCGACGGGCTGGCCCTGAACCTCGTCCATGTCGAGTCGCCATCCCCACCCACCCGCGGGCCGATCATGCTCGTCCATGGTGCCGGCGTCCGGGCCAACATCTTCCGCGCACCGGTGGAAACCAACGTGGTCGACGTGCTCGTCGCCGAGGGCTACGACGTGTGGCTCGAGAACTGGCGGGCCAGCATCGACGTGGCGCCGAACCGTTGGACGCTCGACCAGGCTGCGGCGTACGACCATCCCGCCGCAGTCGAGAAGGTCCTTGCCGAAACCGGAGCCGAGACCATGCAAGCGATCATCCACTGCCAAGGATCGACGAGCTTCGCCATGTCGGCCGTCGCCGGGCTGGTGCCTGAGGTCACCACCATCGTCACCAACGCGGTGTCGCTCCACCCTGTCGTCCCCGATCTGTCGAAGGTGAAACTGCGCTACGTCTCTCCGCTCGTCGCCCGACTCACCGATTACACCAGCCCGCAGTGGGGCGACCACGCCACCGGGTGGCTCCAGAAAACTCTCAACGGAGTGGTGCGGCTCACCCACCACGAATGCGACAACAACGTGTGCAAGTGGGTGAGTTTCACGTACGGCACGGGATTCCCCGCCCTGTGGTCCCATGAGAACCTGAACGAGGAGACCCACGAGTGGGTACGGCGGGAGTTCGCCGAGGTTCCGATGACCTTCTTCGACCAGATGGCCAAGTGTGTCCAGCGCGGCCATCTCGTCTCGGTCGACGACACGACCGGCCTCCCCCGTGACTTCACGGCCCGGCCGCCGCAAACCGACGCCCGATTCGTGTTCATCGCCGGAGAGGACAATCTGTGTTTCCTACCAGAGAGTCAACGTCTCAGCTTCGAATTCGCCGACACGCACCGGCCGGGGAAGCACGTGTTGCACACGATCCCCAAGTACGGACATCTGGACATATTCATGGGGGCCAGGGCGGCGCACGACGTGTTTCCCATCATCTTGGAGGAGCTGGAACGATGAGACGGATGAAGGGCATGCGCCGCCAGCGGCGCCTCACCGGCAGATTCGCCAGGGTCGACGGAATCCCGTTCGAGCTACCGGTCAACTCGATCGACAACTCTGCCTTCATGGCCGCATTCACCATCGACGCCAGGGCCGCCCGCGCCCTGATGCCCGGCAACGAGATCCACCCGCTGCGAATCAGTCCGCGGCGAGGCTTGCTCGTGATCACGGTGGTCGACTATCGCCGGACCGACATCGGGAGGTACGTCGAGTTCAGCATCGCGATCGCCTGCACCCACGGGCGCCGTCCGGCGCCTCCTCTGTTGCCAGGACTCTTCGGGAAGGTGTACGGCACCGGTCAGTTGGTTGTCGACCTCCCGGTGAGCACCGAGATCTCTGTCAAGGGCGGCAAGGGCATCTGGGGGATGCCGAAGCACCAGGCGAACCTCGACTACGTGGTGACCGACGAGGTGGTCAGCAGCCAGTACGACCTCGACGGAATGCTCGCCATGCGAGTTGATGTCGACCGTCTCCATGGATGGGGCCTTCCGCTCAACCTCGGAGCAGTCAACTACTGCACCTTCCGGGGGCTGCTGATGAAGTCATACATCTACTTCAAAGGTAGGGCGCATGTCGGTCTGGGAAGCAGAGCCCGAGCGCGGATCGTGCTCGGCGAGCATCCGCGTATGGACCCCCTCCGCGATCTGGACTTGAGGGAAAAGCCGCTGTTCACGGCCTTTCTCCCCAAGATCAACGGGTTCCTCGACGACTACTTCGAGGGGTGGATGATCACCCGCCTCCATCCGCCGCAGACGGATGACGAAGGCCTGGAGAGCGTCACCGACCTCGGGCTCGGTGAGGAGTGGCTCGAACCGCCAAACCGGGTGGAGCGGCCATGAGCACTCTGCTGGTCGCAAGCTACATGGTGCTGTTTGCCTGCACCTCGATGTACTTCGGCACGGGCTGGTCGCTGGTGTTGTTCTCGTTCCCGACCGCCGATCAGCTCACTCCGGAGAACTACTACAGCCATTTCGTGCCCCAGGTCGAGGCAGCTACCCGGTTCTTCACCTACATGACCAACCTGATGATCATCCTGGCGATCGTCATGATCGTGGCTGCCGCGAGCGTGCAGTCCCTCGCCGTGGGTGATCGAGCGGAACAGGGTCATCTTGTTCGCCAGCTGCGCCAGCTTCGGCAGGTGCTCGCTGAAGAACACCCCGTCGACGTTCGTCTTCTGGCTCTTCAGGTCACCCTGGATGTCAGCCGATGCTTCCGGCTTGCAGTCGAAGGTGTCGAGGTGGCTCATCCCGCCGTCGAGCCAGAGGATCACCAGAGCCCGGTCCTTGGCGATGTGCGGCAGATCGAGGTAGCTCATGAACGGCAGGGCCGCCATGCCACTCAGGAATTGTCTGCGGTCAACTGTCATCGGATCGATCCAAATTCTCGGCTTGCCAGCAGGGCGTAGGCGATGTCGCGTGCGGCCCTGCCGTTTCGGTCACGCTTCAGGAGCGGCGCGAACTTCGCGGTCTCCGCGTCCTCCTGCGCGAACGCGCGGATTACACGAACGCCCGAAAAATTCTCAACGGCGATGGTGCTTATGTCGGAAAGACGAT
>JADFIY010000122.1 GCA_022566415.1 Acidobacteriota bacterium | reverse complement strand
CCGAAGTAATAAATAATGAAATGTCAGACTGCGCGCTGGTCATCACCACGATCGGCGCCTCGGCGTTGATGGTGTTGTCTCCGGTGAGCAGACCCACTCGCTCGCTTCCGTAGGCAGCGATCAGGTCACCGAATTTCTGGTTGGATAAAGCCTTGATTGGAGCCGTGTAGAAGGAGCGATAACCCCGGTCAAGGGCGCGGGCAATGGCCGCCTCGGCGATCAGCGTTTTTCCGGCGCCGGTCGGGGCGGTGACGACCACGGCATCGCCACGGTCGATGGCCTGAGCGCTCTCGATCTGGAACCGATCGGGCTCGATGGGGTGGGCAGCGAGGAACGCGGCTGCGACTTTGCTCGATGAGACCCCCATCGTTACTTCTTCAGGATGAAGCGGACGGCCAGGATCGCAACTTCATAGAGCACATACATGGGGACGGCCAGCAGCATGAGCGTCAACGGATCGCCGGACGGCGTGATCACGGCGGCGAAGACAACGATGGTCAGCACTGCCCAGCGTCGGCTCTGACGCAGCCGAAGACTTGTCACGGCGCCGAATGCTGCCGCGGCAAAGATGAACACTGGGAACTCGAAGGAGATACCGAAGGCGAGAATGAAGCGCATGGCGAACTGCAGGTAAAACTCGGCACCGATAACGGGGACCAGGGAGTCGCCACCGAAGCCGAGCAGGAACCCGAGCCCGCGGGACAGGGCCCAGTAACCGACGATGATCCCGGCGAGAAACAACACCACGAAGATCGTCGTAAGCGGGATCGCCCACCGCTTCTCTCGCGAGGTGAGCGCCGGAGCGATGAACCGCCAAATCTGGTACAGGATCACCGGGCTGGCCAGGATCACACCACCGAACAGGCTGATCCGCATCACAAGCGAAAACGCTTCTGTTGGGCGGAAAAAGGCGAGCTCGGTGTCAACCGCAAGCTCGTATGGCCGGGTCAGAACGGCGAGGATCCGTTCGTAGAACACAAAGGCCACCACGGTGAACATGCCGATGGCGATCATGGACTTGATCGTGCGGTTGCGTAGCTCTTCGAGATGATCGACAAACGAGGCGGGCGTATCGGTCATTGATCGGCTGGGTCGGTTGCTCCATCGCTGCTGTCGGCGGCGGGCTGTGGGTCCGCGGTGCCACTGGTCGGCGTTGTGGTGTCACCGGCCTTGCCGAAGGATGCGACGGCACGGGTCACATCCCCCTTGAGCCCGTCGTACTCACCCTTGAGCTCTTTGATGGGTTCTATCACTTCTTCGTAGCCGGAGTCGATGGCCTGGGCGACGTAAGACGTCGCCTCCCTGGCCTTTGCCAGCCATGCACCAATCCGTCGCGACAGATCGGGAAGGCGCCGCGGTCCGAACACCACGAGAACGACCACGAGGATCACCAGGATCTCACCAAACGAGAGGCTGCCCATGAACGCGATGGTAGAGCGTTTCAGCCACGAGCTATGAGCTACCGCCATCGAGTGACCAGTTGTCAGTTCCCGGTCCGAATCCGGACCGGGAACTGACAACTGGCAACCGGGAACTGACAACTCTCTTCAACCAAAAGCGCCTCCGGGACGTATCCCGGAGGCGCTCGGTGGCCCTGCTCTGCCCGTTTCTCAGTCGAAGGAAGCAACATCTTTGAACCAGTCCTCACCGTCAAGCGAGGCTGTGAACTCGCTGATCTCTTCCTCGGTGATCGGACTGGCTGTGGCGACGATCTCATACGCCACACCGGTGGCAAGGAGCACGCTGACCACTCGCCGGCTTGCTGGACGCCGTTGCGTCGCGCCACAGAACGGGCAATCGAAGCGGTATCTGCCCTCTTCTGCGCCGACGGCCATCTCCAGGCCGACGTCGTCGACGGTGAGTTCGACGTCCCCGCAGGAGGGGCAAGTAGTGCGAATGGTGGTCATACTGGGTGACTCCGTTGCCAGCGTTGAGTAAGACATCGGCAGCGGGCAGGTTCCCTGAATGACTATTTCCCCGTAGTCAGCCAGAGGCTCCGCAACAGGGCGCGATCAGGTCTCTGTTGCCGTATCCGGTTGCGGAGCCGTGGCCCGAGCGGCCCGCCGCGAAGCGGCAAGAGCGGGAAAATGGCGCTCCGCAACAGGGCGCGATCAGGTCTCTGTTGCCGTATCCGGTTGCGGAGCCGTGGCCCGAGCGGCCCGTAGGCAAGAGCGGGAAAAGGGCTCCACTTTCGTCGAGAGACGACCGGTCACCTATCGGTGGGCGCTCTCAATCGACGATTTCATAACGGTGCAGGATCCGGTTCCGCAGTTCGGCGACGGTCTCTGCCACGTTGAAGCCATCGACGAGCTCGGCGGAATCGCCGAGCCGTACCAGCAGACGGGCCGCAACGGCGGGGTCCGAGACGCTCATCCTTATCGTGGTGACGTCATCGGTGACATCGATGATGTCCACCGGGTAGTGCTCGGCAACCCAACCCGCCCGCTCCGACAGCCGGATCGTCACCTGGGTGTCGTCCTCGTTTGGCGTGTATCGGACCTCTGGCTTCGGCGGCTCTTCCTTTGGCGCAAAGGTTTCGCCCGTCACCTCGGCGGTTCGGATGCGGTCGATGCGAAACACCCGTTCGGCTACGGCAGAACGGCACCAGGCCGACACGTACCAGTTGCCAAGTGTCGAGAACACTGCCCAGGGCTCTATGTCTCTGATCGTCACTACGCCGGTGGCGACCGAGCTGTGCTCGACGGTCACCACGGACCCACTCTCGGCGGCGGCCCGAAGCTCGGGAACCAGCGGCGGTTCCGGAAGCTCGACGACCACAGCTTCGTCTGCATCGGGGAGGACCACGCGCTGCAGCTTCTCCACTGCACTGTCGAGCGCCGGAGGACCTTGCCCAGACGATTGAAGCGCTCGACCGGCGGCCAGTAGACCCAGGGCCTCGATCGCGGTCAGCCGAACCGGTCGAGCGAAGTAGTCGGCCATCTCGACGGTCACCTCGTCCTCGTCGATGTAGGCGACCATGAGGTCACCAGGGCCATACCCGGGGAGGCCGCAGACGAACACCGTGGCGAGATCCTTCGCCAGTTGGTCCCTGTCGTAATCGAATCGCTCCACGACCTCATCCACGCTGGAACCCGGGTTGGCAATGAGCCACGGCAGCGTCGCCAGCAGTCGGTTCAACCGACGGGCGGTTCGCGGGGCACTCATGACCCACTCCTTACAAACTCTACGAACTGGTTGATCAGGTGTGCGGGCTCGAGAATCACGGCCCGATCCTCAAAGCCGATGAGCCAGCTCAGCAGCGGAGGCACTGCCCCAACCTCGAGTACGACGTCGATGCCTCCGTCCTCGAATCGCGTCACGGACTCCGACACTCCCAGCTCGCGTTCTGCAATCCACGCCACCTCCGGATCGAAATGGATGGTTGCCCGAAGCGCTTCTGTGCCCTGGTCCCAAGGCATGGTTGCTACCGCATCCCTGGCACGGAATCCGCTCGGACGCTCGAACGCGTCACGATCTCCGACGTGTAGGTTCTCGGCCCGATCCAGTCGGTATACCTTCACGATATCGCCGGCCTCCGGCCCGACGAGATACCAGTGGCCGCGTCTGTGAACCAAGCCGTAGGCGTGAACGACCCTGGTGCGGCCTCGGTAGTCGAACGTCGCCGACCGGCGATCGGCGACCGCGGAGAATACTTCGGCCACCATATCCGCTTCGGCGCCGAGGTCGGCGCCCACGGGCACCACCGAGTCGGCGGCGATGGCGCCACCGAGCTTGAGGATGGCATCGGGCCCAGACGGCTGGCCGCCGAAACGGACCGCCTGGACGGCGAGGGCTAGAGCGGTGCGCTCTTCTTCGGTGAGCCCAGGATCGTCCAACGCGTATTCGGCCTGGGGTACCACGTAGCCGTGCTCCACCTCGAACACGTCGGTAGCCACCAACCGCAGCGGAACACCGATCTGGCGGAGCAGGTCCTTGTCACGTTCGAATGTTCTGCGGAAGGCCTCGTCGCCCTTGTCGTCGTAGCCGGCGACCGTGTACCGGATCTCCTCTGCACTCACCGGATGATCGGCAGTGAGCAGAAACGCCAGCAAGTTGAGGATGCGCTCGATGACTTTTTGCATGGTCTGGAAGGTAAACCGTCCAGACCACGTACTACGTATTACGTATCACGTATTGCGAATGCTCGACCGACCACCACGGGGTCGCAATATGTTGCGCCAAGGGGAGTATCACGTATTGCGAATCCCGCATCGAGCACCAGGCGTCGAAATACGTTGCCCCAAGAGGCGAGGATAAGAGTGGAGCCGCCTTTCTCCCCCTGTTTCTCCGGGGCCTCGTGTCTACTCGTGGTACGTAATACGTGGTACGTAATACGCCTCTGAGAAGGCGCAGAGCGCCTTCTCAGAGGCTGTTGATCAGCTTCTCTACCCGCTCGTCGACTGCGCGGAACGGGTCCTTGCACAGCACGGTCCGCTGCGCCTGGTCGTTGAGTTTCAGGTGGACCCAGTCAACAGTGAAGTCCCGCTTCTTGGCCTTGGCAGCCTTGATGAACGACCCGCGCAGTCGTGCTCTCGTCGTCGCCGGCGGCGTCGTCATGGCCTCACTGACCTGCTCGTCGGTGACGACACGCTCGGTCATCCCGCGTCGCTCCATCAAGTAGTACAGACCCCGGTCACGGTTGACGTCGTGGTAGGCGAGGTCGAGAAGGCCGAGACGAGCCGAGGACATGGCGAGATCGTGGCGAGCCTGGTATTTCTCGATCAGATGGAGTTTCATCACCCAGTCGACCTCGCGGTTGAGCGACATCGGATCTTTCTCGAGGCCGGTGAGGAGGTGTTCCCACATGCCGATGGCCTGCTCGACCTGAGCAGGGAAACCTGTGGTCCGCGAGTAGCGCATCACCCGCTCCAGATACTCCCATTGGATATCGAGTGCCGACAGCTCGCGCCCATTGGCCAGCCGTACCAGACGACGACACGACGGATCATGAGAGATCTCCCTGATGGCCCGGATCGGGTTCTCCAGGCTGAGGTCGCGGAACACGACATCGGCCTCGATCATCTGCAACAACGCAACAGTGGTACCGATCTTGACGAACGTGATGTATTCGGACATGTTGGAATCTCCGGCGATCACGTGGAGCCGCCTGTAGCGTTCGGCGTCGGCATGCGGCTCGTCACGGGTGTTGATGATGGGTCGGCTCCTGGTCGTCGCCGACGAGATCCCCTCCCAGATGTGCTCGGCGCGCTGCGCCAGGGTGTAGACGGTGCCGCGAGCAGTTTGCAGCAGTTTCCCGGCCCCAGAGAAGATTTGCCTGCTCACGAAGAAGGGAATCAGGGTGTCGATCATACGCTGGAAGTCACCCCGCCGCCCGACGAGGTAGTTCTCGTGGCACCCGTACGAATTGCCGGCGGAATCGGTGTTGTTTTTGAAGAGGTAGATCTCTCCACGAATACCTTCTTCGATCAGCCGCTCTTCCGCAGCTCGGACCAGATCCTCCAGGATTCGCTCGCCCCCCTTGTCATGGGCGACCACGTCGATGAGGGCATCGCACTCCGGTGTTGCGTACTCCGGATGGCTCCCGACATCGAGGTACAACCGGGCCCCGTTCTCGAGAAACACGTTCGACGATCTGCCCCAGGAGACCACGCGGCGAAACAGGTACCGAGCAACCTCGTCAGGTGACAGCCTGCGCTGTCCCCGCAGCGTGCAGGTGACGCCATACTCGTTCTCGATGCCGAAAATCCGACGTTCCATATCATTCAGCGTACCGCTGTTGGATGTATCGGCACACGACCAGCTCCCCTTCGGCAAGAATCAGCCCAATGAGTGATAAGAAAGGGCCATTCGTGCCGCTGTTGACGATCGGGGACCCGAATGAGGCACAGATCACGGCGGCGCGGCTACGGGCCGCCGGCATCGATGTGCGAATGCACGGAGAGAACTTTGGCCCATATCCGATCAGCCTCGGCGAGCTCGCCGACACCGAGATCTGGGT
This sequence comes from Acidobacteriota bacterium, assembly GCA_022566415.1. Lineage (GTDB taxonomy): Bacteria > Actinomycetota > Acidimicrobiia > Spongiisociales > UBA5794 > JACZST01. Next base: position 2,063 of record JADFIY010000122.1, on the reverse strand, counting down.
GCGTGCGGATCAGGTCGATAAAGCGGCCGCGGTGATCACGAACACGGAGTGAACCAGTCGTCAGTCGACTGAGGACTGACGACGTTCTCATCTTGCCGGGGACCTGCGGCCGGGGACTTTCCTTGTCTTGCTGAAGACTCAAGACTCAGGACTCTGGACTCCCTCTACACCGCGGCTGAGACCTCCTCGAGATCGAGCCTACGGAACTTCCTGCGCCCGAGGCTTTCGTCCAACGCGGCCGCTTCCCACGCATCATCGGAGATGTCCTCTTCCGAGCTCTCTGCGATTGCCGTGGTCGCCATTGCCATCGCCGCTCCCAGCTCGAGATCCGGTTGGTAGGCCTCGACCATGCGTTCTCTGATCACGGCCTCGTCGCCGCCGATCACGGCAAATCCATGCTCGTCGCGAAGGGTGCCGTCGAAACGGATGTGATAGATATGGTTGTCGCCCTCAGCAAGCTCGGCGACGATGACCTCCACCTCGTATGGCTTGATCTCGTGGGTGAAGATCTGGCCCAAACTCTGCGAGTAGGCGTTGGCGAGGCCCTTTCCGGTCACATCGGCCCTGGCGTAGGCGAATCCTTTTACGTCGGCGTAGCGGATCCCGGCAACGCGGAGCGTCTCGAACTCGTTGAAGCGACCAACGGCGGCGAACGCCACCCGATCGTAAATCTCTCCGATCTTGTGCAGAGAACGGCTGGAATTCTCCCCGATGAGCAGAATCCCCCCCGAATACTCCATAACCACGATCGGCCTCCCCCGCTGAATCCCTTTGCGGGCAAACTCGGCCCGATCCTTGATCAGCTGCTCAGGCGGGACGTAGAACTGTGCGGTCACGGCCTGTTCTCCAGCACGTGGTCGACGACGGGGGCGATCTCCTCATCCGGGATCTCCCGGAATCCGTCGGCGGTCACGGTCGCGACGTTCGGGTAGATGCCACGTTTCGGATCGGGTCCGCCGGTCGCGGAATCTTCCTCGGCAGCGGCTACGAGAGCCTCGATGGCGATGTGCAGCACCTCGGCCTCGTCGAGGTCGGGTCGCCACGCGCCCTTGAGGAACGCTTTGGCCTCGGACCCGCCGGAGCCGGTGGTCGCATAGTTCTGTTCCTCGTAACGCCCGCCGACAACGTCAAAGCTGTACAGCTTGCCTGTGCGGTCGGATTCGTCATATCCGCTCAGCAGCGGCACGACCGCCAGGCCCTGGACCGCAAGAGGGAGGTTGCTGCGCACCATCCTGGCCAGATAGTTGGCCTTGCCATCGAGGCTCAGGCGAACGTCCTCGATCTTTTCGTAGTGCTCCAGCTCCGTCTGGAACAGCTTGGTCAACTCCAGGGCCATCCCCGCAGTCCCTGAGATGGCGACGGCCGAGAATTCATCGGCGCGGTAAACCTTCTTCACCCGCTGGTGAGCAATGACATTGCCTGCTGTAGCGCGGCGGTCACCGGCCATGGCGACCCCGTTTTCCCAGCGAAGCGCCAACACCGTTGTCGCCTGTGGCACTGCTAGGTCGGCGCCGTGCTCGATCGGCCACTTCGGTTGTAGGCCGCTGCGTTCGAGCAGCGCCAAAAAGCTGGACTCCGGGACGATCTCACTCGACGAAAGCGTCCCAAGCGAAAGAGGATCGCCGATCACTGCCCGCCCTTCTGCACGTAGTTCTTCACGAATTCCTCGGCATTCTCCTCGAGGACCGTGTCGATCTCGTCCAGCAGGTCGTCGATGCGTTCCGTGAGCTCGTCTGCAACCTCGGCCGTTGTGGTTTCGACGTCCTCGGAGGCCTGCTTCTCCTCCGCTCGATCCGACTTCCGCTGTGGTCTTTCCTGTTCAGCCATCATCGCCTCCCAGAGCACTCAACAGTGCTGCCGCGTCATCGCAAGCGTCGAGCAGCTCCCCTACATGATCTTCTGTACCGCGCAGCGGCTCCATCATAGGAACCCGTTTGAGCGTTTCTTCCCCGACGTCAAAAACCAACGAATCCCAGTTGGCGGCGACCACCGAACCCGGGTACCGTGCCATGCACTGGCCACGGAAGTAGGCGCGGGTGTCCCTTGGCGGTTCAATGACCGCC
>JADFIY010000121.1 GCA_022566415.1 Acidobacteriota bacterium | reverse complement strand
GTTGATGCCCTCGCCCAGCAAAACGTGACCGCAGTCGCCGTCGAGGCCATTCCGCGCATCTCTGTCGCTCAAGCGATGGATGCACTGTCGTCCCAGCAGAACGTCGCCGGCTACGCCGCGGTGTTGCTCGCCGCCGACGCCGCCCCCAAGTTCCTCCCCATGTTGGTCACTGCAGCCGGCACCATCCCACCGGCCCGCGCCCTGGTGCTCGGCGTCGGAGTCGCCGGGCTACAAGCGATCGCCACCTTCAAACGGCTCGGCGCCGTCGTGCATGCCTACGACATCCGACCCGAGACCAAGGAGCAGGTGGAGAGTCTCGGAGCCAAGTTCGTCGAGGCACCCACGCAAGCCGCAGACGAAGGCGGCTACGCCACTGAGGTCGACGCCGATACTGCCGCCCGCCAGCAGGAGGTGTTGGCAACGTTCGTTGCCGACGCCGATGTCATCGTCACCACCGCCCAGATCCCGGGCAGGCCCGCTCCCCAACTGATCACCGAGGAGATGATCACACCGATGCACCCGGGATCAGTGATCGTCGACATGGCGGCCTCGACCGGAGGCAACGTCGCCGGGTCGCGGCCAGACGAGATCGTCGACATCGGCGGGGTCGCCATCTACGGCCCGACCGACCTTCCCAGCCGGGTGGCGACAGACGCCAGCCGCATGTACGCGCGGAACCTTCAGGAGATCGCCAACAGGATGCGCACCGACGCCGGCATCACCATCGATCTCGACGACGACGTAATCGGCCCGGCCACGATCACCCATGAGGGTGCGATCGTGAACCCGCGGACCCGATCTGTCATGGGGCTCGACGAGGAGGGGTCGTGAGCGAAGAGTTCATTCAGGGCATCGTGGTGTTCGTCCTTGCCGCCTTTGTCGGTTTCGAGGTGATCTCGAAGGTGCCGGCGACGCTGCACACCCCGCTCATGTCGGGGGCAAACGCCATCTCCGGGATCACCATCGTCGGTGCCCTCTTCGCCGCCGGTCTCGGTGAGGGAACGGTGGCAGCAATTCTCGGGTTCCTTGCCGTCACCTTCGCCACCATCAACGTCATCGGCGGCTTTCTGGTCACCGACCGCATGCTCGAGATGTTCAAGAGGAAGCCGGCGAAGAGAGAATGACCACCCTCCTCTACCTTGCTGCCGGCGTCCTGTTCATCCTCGGGCTGCGCGGGCTCGGATCGCCCAGGACTGCGCGGCGGGGAAATCTGCTCGCCGCCATCGGAATGTTGCTCGCCATCGTGGTCACCGTCGCCGCCATCATCGATGAGCCGGAAATCGTCTGGGGGACGATCATCGCCGGATCGATCGTCGGTGGCGGCATCGGGGCCTATCTGGCCCTGCGGGTGCAGATGACGGCGATGCCGCAACTGGTTGCCGCGTTCAACGGGTTTGGCGGCGGTGCATCCGCCCTGGTGGCGTCGGCCGAGGTCGTGGCCACGGACGGCGTCTTCTCCACCGAGACCTCCGTCACCGTCGCCTTGTCCATCGCCATCGGTGTGGTCACCTTCTCCGGCAGCTTCGTCGCCTACGCCAAGCTCCAGGGTCTGATCACCGGCCGACCGGTCGGACTGCCAGGCGGCCCGTGGTTCAATGCGGTGCTGGCTGGGATCGCGGTGGGTGTCGGGATCTGGGCGGTGTCGTCTGGCGATCCCGTCGCCTACTGGGTGCTTGCCGGTGTCACCTTCCTCCTCGGCATCACCGCCGTCATCGCCATTGGGGGCGCCGACATGCCGGTGGTGATCTCGCTGCTCAACTCGCTGTCCGGTGTCGCCGCTGCCATGGCCGGTTTCGTGATCACCAACCAGGCGCTGATCATCGGCGGTGCGTTGGTAGGAGCTGCCGGTCTCATTCTCACCATCCAGATGTCGCAGGCAATGAATCGATCGATTGCCAATGTCCTGTTCGCCGGTTTCGGCACCGAAGGTGGGCCAGCGATGGACGCAGGTGACAAGCCGGTCAACAGGGCATCGCCAGACGACGTCGCCATCTCACTGGCCTACGCACAAACCGTCATGGTCGTCCCCGGTTACGGGCTGGCGGTTGCCCAGGCGCAGCACGCGGTTCGCGACCTCGCCAACGCCCTCGAGGCTCGCGGAATCACCGTCGAGTACGCCATTCACCCGGTTGCCGGCCGCATGCCGGGGCACATGAACGTGCTTCTCGCCGAAGCGGACGTTCCGTACGACCTGCTGCTGGATCTCGATCACTCCAACCCGAAACTGCCCAACACCGACGTCGTGCTCGTCGTCGGCGCCAACGACGTGGTCAACCCTTCGGCTAGGGACGATGCGTCGAGCCCGATCTACGGCATGCCGATCCTGGAGGTCGACACGGCCAGGACCACAGTGGTAGTGAAGCGCAGCCTCTCCCCCGGGTTCGCCGGCATCGACAATCCGCTCTTCTACAAGGAGAGCACGATGATGCTGTTTTCCGACGCCAAGGCAGGTCTGGAGGCGGTACTCGCCGCTCTCGAGGAGCTGTAGTGGATTTCGCCGAGGTGGTCCAACGCCGTCGGATGGTGCGTAACTACACCAGCGAGCGTGTCGAACCCGACGTGCTCGACCGCATTCTCGACACCGGGGTTCGCATCCCATCAGCCGGGTTCTCCCAGGGGGTGTTCCTCGTCGCCGTCACCGACGCGGAGACACGAGGCGAAATCGCCAGGCTGTGCGGTGAGGAAGAGTACGTTGCCGACGGATTCGACCCCTGGATCCCTGGGGCGCCGGTGCACATCCTCGTCTGCGTCTCTTCGGCGGTCTATGCCGAGCGGTACGCGGCGGCCGACAAGGGGGGTCCCGACAGCCCGCTGGCCGACGCAGACAACTGGCCGGTTCCGTACTGGTGGGTCGACGGAGGGGCCGCCATGCAGAACCTGCTCCTAGCCGCGGTCGACGAGGGCCTCGCCGCCGGCTTCCTCGGATCTCACAGGATGCCGGAGATCAAGACCCTGCTCGGCATACCAGACAACGTCTCCCCGATCGGGATCGTCACCATCGGCCATCCAGCACCGGACCGCAAGTCCGGATCACTCAAACGCGGCCGCCGTCCCGACACCATCCACCGCGACCGCTGGTAGCGGCCCTCCCAACCCTGGGCTCCCAGGGTCGGCTACCGGCCCTCCCAACCCTGGGCTCGCAGGGTCGGCTAGCGGCCCTCCCAACCCTGGGCTCACAGGGTCGGCTGGCGGCCCTCCCAGCCCACGGTTCGACGACTTCTCGGCACGTGGCGTCGCTTTGCTCGGTACGATGCACCGATCAGCAACCAGCGGACTGGATGAACCTCTCTATCAACCAACGCCCCCCGTACGACCCACTGGTCGAGTTCGTCGAGCGCAAGGGGATCGGTCACCCCGATACCATGTGTGATCATCTTGCCGAGGAGCTGGCCCGCGACCTCGCCGCCACCTACCTGGCAAAAACCGGCCGGGTGCAGGCGTTCAACGTGGACAAAGCCGTCCTCGCCGCCGGCTCGATCGACATCGGATTCGGGGGTGGCGTCCACACCCGACCCTCGCGGCTGGTCATGGTGGGGAAAGCCGATGGCAGCACAGACTGGCAACCCGACCCCGAGGACCTCGCAGTCGACACCAAGCGCCGCCTGCTCGAAATCCTCCCGGAGGCGACTCCAGAGGCGTTCGACGTCGAGGTTTGGCTCAACCCCTCGTCGGTCGACCTCGCCGCCGTGGTGGCCAAGGGCCACCAGGCCGACGCCCCACTGGCCAACGACACCTCCTTCGCCGCGGTGTCGCTTCCCCGCTCCCCGCTCGAAGACGCGGTGTGGAGGCTGGAGAGATACCTGAACTCGGACGCGTACCGTACCGACGTCCCCATCGGGCGGGACATCAAGATCATGGGTGCCCGTTTCGGCCCGAACGTGACGGTGACCGTCGCCGTCCCCGTCATGGCTCACGCCGTTGCTGATCGTGCCGCCTACGACGACGTCGTCGAGCGGGTGAGGGTCGATGGACTGGCGTTGGTGAGGGACATATTCGGTGATGCCGCCGCGGTCATGGTCAACCAGGCGGACAACGCCAATGCCCAGTACCTCACCCTCACCGGGACCTCGGCGGAGGCCGGAGATGACGGCCAGGTGGGCAGGGGTAACCGATTCGGCGGCCTCATCACCCCATACCGCCCGATGAGCCTGGAGGCGGCGGCTGGAAAGAACCCGGCAGCACACGTCGGAAAGACGTACCACGCCTTCTCCGACGACATCGCCAAGCGGGTCATCGAAGAGACGGGCGCCACGGAGGCAACGATCCGAATGTTGTCGTCGATCGGTCACCCGGTGACGGAGCCGCAAGCGATCCACGTCGAGATTGCCGGTGAAGTGGACGACGCTGCGGTGACCAAGATCGTTGGCGAGGCACTCGAGGACTGGGAAGGCGTGCGGGATCGCCTCATCGCAGGAGACTACGAGCTGTATTGAGTCGCAAGTCGCAAGTCAAAAAACTCACAGGCCGGGCTTGAACACCATCGCCCAGACGGTGGCGACGTAGAGCAGGATCACGATCGCATTCGCCCGTGCCACTCGCAGCAACCCTGCATGAACCTCCGGGGATTCAGGGCCGCCTTCTTCGATGGCAACTTCAATGGCAGCGGTCTGTTTGCGGCAATACAGGGCATCGACCGCCCCTGAAATCACGATGGTGGCGATCCCAAACAGAACGAAACCCATCGAGAAGCTCCGCACATCGCTCTCGACAACAACAAGGGCGATACCGGAGAGCAGCGTCAGCACCGCACCAACGCCGATCGCTCGCCCTGCCAGCTACACGCTATCGAGAAACTGGCGCGGGCGCGCTCGGCGCCGGCGCCTGGGCCACGAGCGTGATCCCGCCGCCCACGAACAGGACCACACCCACGATATGGATGAACAGCAACCACTCATGCAGCACGATCAGCCTTCCCGCAGACCGGTGCTAGACGCTATCAGGCCGAGCAACCGAGAAACTGGGAACTGGGGGCTGGGAACTGGCAACTCCCTCTTGTCAAAGATGTTTCCGCACCGGCATCTTCGGGCCTCTGCGGGGCGCCCTGAGCCCGGATTGCTTCAGCAACACAACAGCACGACGTCGATACGGGCGATACGGCTCGAGCAGCTCGAGCATCTCCTCGTCTGTTCCCTCCCGTTCGCCGAGCATCACCCAGGTGACCATCGACGGAAGGTGGTAGTCCCCTACGGGAACCGCGTCGCGGTCGCCCCAAGCTTCGCCCATGACCACCGCCGCCGTCCATGGCCCGATTCCCCGCACCGCGGTCAGCCGGGCGTATGCGTCTGAGCGCTCCATGGTCAGGATCTCATCGAGGCGCTTGGCTCGCCTGGCGGCCTCGAGGACGATCGTCGCCCGCTTGCGCTCGATGCCGAACGGATGCAGGTCTTCGTACTGGAGCGAGGCGATCACTTCGGCGGACGGCGGGATCAACAGATCATCCCTGGGGCCTGGCGCCGGCGAGCCGAACCCGGCCCTCAGCCTCCGGTACGAGGAGAGCGCCTCCGCACTGGTAACCATTTGGGCCAGAATCGCCGGGAGCAGCCGGTCGAAGACCGCCGCGGTCGACCCCAGCCGAAGGCCGAGCCCCCTGAGGTGGAACTCGCGCAAAGCGCCGGGCACGAAGGCCGCGGGTTCGTCGTCGAACCCGAGCAGCCGCGGGATCCGGGCGAGCGCCTCATCCGACCCACTCCCCCACCCTGTGGCTTCAATTGCTCCATTTGTCCGGTGGATGGCGACGGTGGCAGGGCCAGACGCGGTCTCGACTGCCCACCATGCCGATCCTTCGTGCACGTCCTTCACACCGACGGCGGAAAGCGTTCGGCGCAGGTCGATTGGCTCCGGTGGCTCGAACAGCGGCACACCGGCACGCTACCCGGCCCAAAGTGTGGGACTATCACGCCATGCGACGCATTGTGCTTCCCGTCGTCTTACTGGCGGCCGCCGCCTTGGGGACGATCCCTGCCGCAGCTCAGGAAAACATCGATTGCGGGACCTACCGCGACCTGGTGTGCGAAGGCTACTTCACCGACGAGCCACGGATCGCGACCGACCATCAGCGCATCGAGGACAACGTCGCCAGGGTGAACGACCAGCACGGCAACCCGTTTGCCCTCGTCGTCGTCGACGACAGCAGGGGTGATAGCCCGGCGAGTTTCGCCACCGACCTCGCCAATGCCTGGGGCGTCGGCGACCCGGTAGACGAGGATGGGATCCTTGTCCTCGTCTCGCTCGACGAGCGTCGGGTCGAACTCGCCGCCCAGAGCAACGCAGACGTTTCCGGCGACGCTATCGCAGCTGCAGCCGCAGCCTTCTTCCAGGCCGGAGATTGGGATGGAGGCCTCTTGGCCATCATCGTGACCGTCGACCAGTCGCTCTCGGGCAACCTGCAAGACGACGCCTGGAGCTTTCCCTCGTTCAGCGTGTTTCCCTTTGGTCTGGTGATCCTTGCGCTGATCCTCGGCGTCGGCGCCTATCTGGCCATCCGGGCCGTTCGCAGACAAACGGCCAAACGCAAGGACAAGGCCCGTCAGGAGCGGGAGCGCCTGATCGATGCCGATCTGGCCACCCTGGAGCCTTCGGGGAAGGAGCTCCCTCGCTATGCCGACTACACAATCGCCGGTACCAGCCCCGCCAATGTGCCGACAAGGGACGCGGTGGCCGAGCTGCACCGGATCTCCACGGATGCACCCTCTGACATCGAAGCACTCCGGTCGCTGTGGTATTACGGGCTGATCGACGTCATCGCAAGAGAGAAGCTGATCGAAGGGACCAGGGAGCCGCTCGACCTCCGTGCCTCGCAGGAACGGCAGCTACTGGAAGGGGCCGTGCAGCAGGCTGCCACCGATGCTCTCGCCGTCGATCTCGGCGACGAGGAGACCTTCGCCGCCGAGCGCCTGACCTTGCAGCGGATCGTCGAGTCGCTCCGCCCGCATCGGGTGGCTGCTTCACGGCGGCGCACCGCCGATGCGCTCGTCGCCGACCTGGTGCCGACCGAGATCGGTCACGTCGTCGCTACCAGGGTTGGCGTGGGGATTGCGGAAGCGGGAGCCGTTCTCGATCCCGAGGCACCCTTGTCCGACACGGCGACGCTGTATCGGACGATGGCGGATGAGGCGGAGCGAAAGGCTGGGCGGCTCGAAGAGCTCTACGAGCGCCTTCCAGATTCCACGGCACGGCCGGCGGTCGCCGCCGCACTCGCCGACCTCAGCACCGACGTCGACGCCGCAGTGTCCCGCTACGAGAAACTGCGCAACCAGCTCGACAAGGAGGGGTCGGTGTTGGCCGACGATGGGCTCGACCCGGCAGGAGTCGCCGCCCTCCTGCTGATGAACAACGACGAGGAGAACGTCACCGCCTTCCTCGCCGGGTACCGGCAGCACCGCTCGCGCGGGTTCGATCCCGCCGAAGCGGTCGAATACGCCATGGCCGGCCTGCTGCGCAAGGGAGAGGCCGAGCGGGTGAGGAAAGAGGCGAAGCGCCTCAACCTGCCGGTATCGATCACCGCGGCGCTGCTCAACCGGCGCGACGACGGCGTCGAGGTGTACACGAATCTCCGAGACGAACTGATCGAACACGTCGACTCGGACGCGGCGCGAACGATCGCCGGGGTGTTGGCAATCTCGCTGGAGCCGATGCAAGCCATGCGCCGCTGGCTCGAGGCCAGGGAGGCCCTGCATAGCCTGGGGCTGGAGGGCTCGTACGCCGACGTAGCTGCCGCCTTCGGCGCATCCGATCCTCGCGGTCCACGTGAGTTTGCACTCGCCTACGCGGCGCAACGAAGGGCGCTGGAGCACAGCTCGATCAATGACGCCGATCGATTCGCCCCCGAGCTCGCTCACGCCGGAACCAGCCGCCAAACCGACACCTGGGCTGGCACGCTGATCCCGGCGAATATCGAGGCGTTCGATCCTTTCACCTTCTTCCTCTTCCACTGGGTTGTGACTCGCGGTGCCAGGGATTCGTTTGGCTGGGAGCCCATCTACGCCGACCGGTCGTGGTCCCAGGACGCCGGCTCCTGGTGGGGCGGGGGTGGCGGCTTCGGC
>JADFIY010000120.1:6261-8053 GCA_022566415.1 Acidobacteriota bacterium | reverse complement strand
AGGCGAGCACGTAGAAGCCGATCGAGCGATCCTCGCCTTCCTCGATGATCGCCTCGCCGGCGCTGAATGAAAGGATCCTGGAGGTGGCCGCGATCGACTCGAGCTGCTTGTTGGACAGGGTGACAAAGATCGGCGACAGCTTCAGCATCTCGACTTTGTCCATCGCCCTCTCCTCGGCTACCCGGGGGCAACCCTACCCGATGTCCTTACCCCGGCCTAGAGAGCGGCCACACAAGAGCGCGCACCGATAGGTGACCGGTCGTCTCGACAGAAGTGGCGCCATTTTCCCGCTCTTGCCGCTTCGCGGCGGGCCGCTAGGGCAAGAGGCTCCGCAATGGTCTTGCGACAGAAGACCGGATCGTGCCCTATTTGCGGAGCCTCTTAAGAGACGAGGCGACTGCGTCGCCTCGTCTCAATCCACTGGAGACGGATGCCGTCCGACTGTCGTTCAGATCCGTTCCCCCCGTCCGGGGTGCCCCGGCCCGTTTTGCTCCGAACCGATCGGGGTGGCGTAACGTCTCGTTGGGGTCAGATCATCGCGTCTTTCGAACGATTCCGCTAGGTACATTTTTCGATTAGTCCCTAGCCGTTTCAGCCGCGGACCGCGGCCGCTAACCCCGCATACTTGTCGAGCTTTTCGATTACGATTTCGGGCTCGACCGGCGGCAGGCCGAACACGGCGCGCGTCACCCCGAACTCCTGCAACTGCATCAGTTGGTCGAGGTCCCGCGGTGCCTGCCAGATGGTGAGCTCGAGCGTGCCCGGATCGCGCCCGGCTTCAGCGAGGACCGTGTGGAGCTCTTCGACCTTGCCGGCGATGTCGTGGCGGGTGCCGATCGGCATCCACCCGTCGCAGAACTCTGCGATGTCGCGCATCGTTCGCGGGCCGGCTGCGCCACCGAGGTGGATCGGGGGGTGTGGTTTTTGGATCGGTTTTGGCCAGGCCCACGACGGGGTGATGTTCACGTGCTTGCCGTGGAACTCGGCTTCGTCCTTGGTCCACAATTCGATCATCGCCAGCACGTTCTCACGCAGAATCGCCCTGCGGTCGGTGTAGGCCACCCCATGGTTGGCTATCTCCTCCTTGTTCCAGCCATAGCCGACGCCGAACAGCACCCGCCCGTTGGAGATCACGTCCAGCGAAGAAACTTCCTTGGCCAGCCACAGCGGATCGCGCTGGGCGACAAGGGTGATCCCGGTTCCAAGCTTTAGTGTGTCGGTGACCGCGGCGGCAGCGGCGAGCGCCACGAACTGGTCATGGGTTCTCCAGTACTGCTCGGGTAGCGGGTCGGCACCCTCGACCCCACCCCATGGCGTGTCGCGGGAGATCGGGATGTGGCTGTGCTCCGGGAACCACAGCGACTCGAAGCCGCGTGCCTCGACTTCCTTGGCGAGTTCGACTGGTTGGATGGTCTTGTCGGTCGGGAAGATGAATACGCCGAATTGCATGATGCGGCGAGGCTAGCCGTTGCTCGATCGAGGGCCGGGGCTCAGACTTCGGCGCGAACCAGGGCAGAACGCAGGAAGTCGTCGACCTGCTCGAAGTAGGGTCCGAACGCCGCGAGATCCGAATGCGTACCGCCCGGGACTGTGATGAGACGGCTGCTCGGTAGGTGCTCGTGAAGGCTCAGCGCATCCTCGACCGGGACCACGTCGTCGGCGTCGCCGTGCAACAGCAGCACCGGCACCTTCACTTCGCCGATGCGGTTGCGTGGTGCGATGTCATCGAAGGAGACGCCGATGATCCGCCGGGTCACACGCAGCAGCGTCCACTTCACCGGGGCAGGGTACG
>JADFIY010000120.1:0-6251 GCA_022566415.1 Acidobacteriota bacterium | reverse complement strand
GGTACGGGATGGCTCGCCACATCAGCTCCTCGGGGTGAGCAAACGACGCCACGGCGACGACGGCATCGATCGTGGTGTCTCGCGATGCGGCGAGGATTGCCGCCGCCGCCCCCACCGAGTGGCCGATGACCCCGACCGTGGTGACATCATCTCGGTCGTGGAGCCAGGCCAGGGCGGTGTCCAGGTCCTCGGCGAACCGGGGCATCGACATGAAGTCTTCGTTATCAGACAGGCCGTGGGTGCGTGCGTCGAGGAACAGCGCGTGGAACCCGATGGAGTTGATGCCAGGCGCAATCGGCAGCATGTCGGTGGCGTTGCCGCCCCAGCCGTGAAGGACTACAACGGCAGGCGCCTGGGCGTCGACCGGGATGAACCAGGCATGGAGCCGCTTGCCGTTGGGACCGTCGATCCATACGTGCTCTCCCTCGAGACCGAGGTGGGCGGGCGTGGTATCGGGCATGGCGCGTTGGGGAACGGCAAAGAGGCGTTTGAGCATGGAGGGCGCGGCCAGGGCGGCGCCAACCGCCAGCCCCACAGGGATGGCGATTGGAACGAGGATCTTTCTCACGGCGTCGATGCTAGGAAACGAGTAACAAGTAGTGAGTCGCGACTCACTCCGGCAGAGTGAAGGTCACGACTCCTCCCGGACCAGGCTCGGCCCAGATCTCGCCACCGAGCTCTTCGACCAGGGCGCGGGCGATGGCCAGCCCGAGACCCGCCCCGCCGGTCGTCCGGGAGCGAGCGGCATCCGATCGAGCAAACTCGTCGAACGCGGCTTCGGTGAAGGCGGGGGGGAATCCCGGGCCCTCATCGGTGACGCGCACTGTCGCAGGAGTACCGACGGTGATGGTGACCTCGGTCCCCGCGGGAGCGTGTCTGATCGCATTGTCGAGCAGGTTGCGAATCACTCGCCCGATTGGCTCGGGGCCGCTGCTGACCAGCAACGAGCCGTCGACATCGAGCCGAAGGTGCACACCGGCGCGCTGCGACACCGGCGCCAGCACCTCGATTGCCTCGTCGGCGATCTCAGCGAGATCGACCGGCACCCTCTCGTACTCGAACCCGCCGGATTCGATCCGGGCCAGCAGAAACAGATCGTCGACGAGCTGGTTGAGGATCCGCACGTCGTGCTCGATGCTCGCCAGATACCGTGCGGGGTCGGGGGCGACTCCATCCTGGAGCGCTTCGACCGCTGCCTGCAGGGCGGCGAGCGGGGACCGTAGGTCGTGACTCACCGAGGCAAAGAACGATCGCCTCGCCTCCTCGTCGCGCAGCCTCTCGGCGTCGAGGGCGGCCAGCCGTGCCGCCATAGCATCGACCGCGGTCGCCGCCAGCCCGACCTCATCGGCCCGGTCGACCTCGGTTCGAGCGGTCAGGTCGCCCTCCGCGATACGCGCCGCGGTACTCGCAAGTTTCTGTAGGTCCTCGGTCCAGGGTTTTGCCACCGACACGGCGAAGCTCAATCCGGCGATCAACCCGAGGCCCAACACGACGATCAACAGCTCGGCATCGTGCGTCGACAGGAACATCCGTTGCGCGGCCACTGCAGCACCGACGATGACGATGAGCAGTGCGGTTGCGATCAGCGCTACCAGGGTTCCTCGCAGCGTGGCGGCACGGCGCGCCCATTGCGGGAGCAGCCATGCCCCGAGCGCGGAGACGAGCACCATGGCCAGGAGGATGCCGAGCAGCTCGATCCGGTCCGAGCCCGTCGGCTGCATAGCGATCTCGAACAAGGCAATACCGAGCACGATGGCTCCAATGGCAGCCCCGACGATCCTCATGGCTCGAACCGGTAGCCGACACCGCGCACGGTGGTGATCCAACGGGGCCGGTTCGGGTCGGGTTCGATCTTCTGGCGGAGGCGGGCGACGTGGACGGTGACCGTGGAAGGATCCTGGTAATACGGCGATGAGTCCCAGACGTTCTCGAGCAGCGTCGATCGCGACATGGCAACGCGAGGCGATGCCGCCAGATAGGCGAGCAGGTCGAATTCCTTTGGTGTGAGCTCGACCGGATCTCCGTCGACTCGCACTTCGCGGCTGGATCCGTCCACGACCAGTCCATCGAATTCGAGACGATCCGAGACCACAGGGGTGTGAGCGCGGCGCAGCACCGACCGGACCCGAGCCACCACCTCTCGCGGTGAGAAGGGCTTGACGACGTAGTCGTCTGCGCCGAGCTCGAGCCCGACGATACGGTCGGGCTCTGCGGTGCGTGCGGTCACCAGAATGACCGGCACCGAGCTTGTTTGCCGGAGGCGGCTGAGCACGGTGAATCCGTCGACCTCCGGCAGCATCACATCGAGCACGATCAGGTCGGGCTTGGCCGATGCCGCAAGCTCGAGGGCGGCCTTGCCGTCCGCCGCCTGGTCCACGGCATATCCCTCTCGCTCGAGGTAGGTGACGAGCACCTCTCGCACCATGGGCTCGTCGTCGACGACGAGGATGCGGCGAACTGCGCCGTTTCCGTTCGGGGACACAGCCCCATCGTACGGCTGTGTCCCCGAAAGCATCCTGTTTCTCACCCGAGCTGAGCGGCGCCGCCGGGGAGGTCCACGGCGTTGTTGCCAAGCTCGTAGTTCTCGTGGTCGGTCGCGTTGTGCGGGACCCGGCCGACGAGCGGCTTGAGGATGAACGGCAGCGGGCTGTCGTCCGGGTCCGGCTCGACCGAGATTACGATCGTGGCGCCGCTGAGGTCGGTTGGCAGGGTCATGCCCCCAGGGGCGTTTACCAGGAAGTCCTCGCCTGGGAAAGGGGGCCCGGGCTCGGGGCCCGAGAACGGAGCAGCGTCATCGGCGGCTGCCACGTCGAGGAAAGTGCCTGTTGACACCGGCGTCCCGTCGATGACCGCCCAGCCCTCATACTTCCATCCGGCGGGCAGCATGGGCAGATCGAGGCTTTGCGTCGGGCCGGGAACAGCAAGGAACCAGATGCCGCTGAGCTCGTTGGTGTCGTCCCCGTTGGTCGGCGTCGCCAGGATCACCGAACCAGCGGCAGTAGCGAAGTCGGTGCCAAGCGCTGCGGGATGGGAAATGGACAGCTCGGCGCTGCCGTCGACGATGTCATCTGCCACGAAGTGGGTGTCCGACGGCACGGCGTCGGTATCGCCGGCCGGCTCGATCGTGACAACGATCGTCGTCGCCGTCTCGAGGCCTGCCACCGACAATCCGGCGATCGGCGCACCGTTGAGATCAACGATTGTGCCGTCTTCGACGTTGAACTTTCCGGCAGAGACCGGTACGCCGTCGATGATCGCCCAGTTCTCGTAGTGAACGCCGTTGGCGAGGGCGGGAAAGCCTGTGATGTCGAGGGTCAGCATCGGGTCTGCCATGACGGTCGTGGTTGTTGTCGTCTCGGCGGTCGTGGTGGTTTCCGCAGCGGCCGTCGTTGTGGTTTCGTCTCCACTTTCCTCGCTGGTACCGCATGCAGCCGCGATCAGGCCAATGGCGAGCACCAGCACGGCCATCCGCAGCGAGTTCTTGTGGTTCATCATTTCTCCCTATCCATCGCGACAGCTCGATGGACTGGCCAACGGGAGTATCCCGCAGCACGTTCCGGAAAGGGGGAAGTTCACCAGACGTTGTCAGCGTGTTCAGGGTTCTGTAACCCAGTGCAAGTAACAAGTAGCAAGTAACTTGGTGCTTGTTATTGCTTCTCTACGGTGCGCCTCCGCCGAGCCAGCGCACAAAGCCATCGAGGACCTCGCGGCTGGAGGAGGCGGCCCCAGCTGCTGCCTTGTCGAGCACGGCCCTGTATTCGTCTGCGGCAACGGCCAGCTCTTCGCGTGACCACGGCCCAAGGTCCTTGCCCGCTCCGCGCATCAAAGCCAGGGCTTCCTCGACGGTGAAGTGACCCGCGGTCACCTCACGACCGACGACGACACCGGTCAGACCGTCGATCTTGAGCAGTTCTCTGATGTCATCGAGATCACGAACCCCGCCGGCCGCGATCACCTCCTCGTCCACGATGGCGGTGGCGGTCCGCAGCGCTTCGAAGTTCGGGGGATCAACGAGTGCGTCCCGACCCACCTCCGTGATCATGAAGGCCGCAGCACCAGCAGACGAGAGCTCGATGAGGGTCTCTTCGAGGTACGTCCCCGTGCCCTCTGTCCACCCCTGGGTGACGAGCTCCTCATCGGAAGTGATATCGAGGCTGACCACGATCTTGCCGGGGTGAGACCGACAAATTTCCCAGAAAAGCACTTGGTCGACGAGAGCAAGGGTCCCGACCACCACACGCCATGCGCCGACATCGAGCATCCTGTCGACCTCGAGCTGGGATCGGTTGCCACCACCGACCTGAACAGGGATGTCGAGTTCGGCGATGATCTCTCGAATCAGCGGCCGGTTGCTGTAGTCACCGTGAATAGCAGCGTTGAGGTCCGCGACGTGGAGGCGATCGGCACCTTTCGCCACCCAGCCCTTTGCCCGCGCCACCGGGTCGGAGTCGAGGTGGATGACCTCGTCGATCGTCCCGTGCGGCAGCCGGACCGCCGCACCATCCAGGATATTGACCCGTGCGTAGAGCTGCATGAGCCCCACGGTAACAAGAGCGACGGCGGTAGGTCTTGCGACTTGTGACTTGCGACTTGTGACTTGCGACTTGCGACTCGCGGCTCGTGTACCGTGCCTGCAATGCGTTACGGAGCCTTCATCCCCCAAGGGTGGCGTCTCGACCTCGTCGGGATCGACCGGTCACAGCAGTGGCCGACGATGCTGGAAGTGGCGACAACACTCGAGGCCTCTGGCTACGAATCACTCTGGGTCTTCGACCACTTCCATACGGTCCCGAAGCCCACGCAAGAGTCGTCCTTTGAGGCGTGGACTCTGATGGCGGCACTTGCGGCCACCACCGACACCATCCGGCTCGGCCAGATGTGCACATCGAACTCATATAGAAACCCTGCATATCTGGCCAAGATCGCAGCCGACATCGACGTGATCTCCAACGGCCGGCTCGAGATGGGCATCGGAGCCGGGTGGTACGAGGAGGAATACCTCGGCTACGGCTACGAATTCCCAAAACCCTCGACCCGGATCGGGCAGCTCGAGGAGGGCATCGAGATCATGCGCCGCATGTGGACAGAGGAGAAGGTCGACTACGCCGGGACCTACTACCAGCTGCGGGGCGCGATCAGCAACCCGAAGCCGGTGCAGGGATCGATACCGATGTGGGTCGCAGGCGGCGGCGAGCAGCTCACGCTGCGGGTGGCAGCCAAGTACGCCGACTACACCAACTTCGGAATGAAGCTCGACGTTTTCATCCACAAGAGCGAGGTTCTCCAAGGTCACTGCCGCGACATCGGCCGCGACTACGACGAGATTGTGCGGTCGGCCATGTTCAGCATCGTCCTCGACGAGGACACCGCAGTGGTCGCCGACAAGCTGGGCGAGTATGAGGCTCGCCTCGCTGCCCTGGTGGGTTCGGAAAAGGCGGCTCGATCGCGCCGGGAGCTGGAGCATGGCCTTGTGGGGACGCCGGAGCAGGCGATCGAGAAGCTCCGCCTGTGGCGAGACGCCGGCGCAGGCTATGCGATCGGGTACTTCCCGGACGCCGCGTACGACCGGAGCAGCGTGGAACTGTTCGCCAAGGCCGTGATGCCGAACCTGTGAGCCGGTACTCGGTATTGGCGTAATACGGACTACAAACCCTTTCGGTTGCGGAGTTTCTCGGTACGCTGGACGGATCGAGGAGGTCCCCCAATGGAAGGTTGGGATCCGCAAAGGATCGTTGTCGGTGTTGATGGTTCTGAGCAGTCGATCCACGCCACGCGAGTAGCCGCAAGCATCGCTCGAGCCCGCAGCGCGCACCTCTTGATCCTCGCCGTCGTGCGACCACCAGAGGGATGGTGGGGAATCGTCGGATCGCCCCCGACCGCGGAGGCCCTCGGTGATTCGCTGTCGAACGCGCAGCGCGAGGTTCTGGACCGAACGGTGGAGGTGGTCGATCTCGATGGCATTGATTACGAGACAGCCGAAGACATCGGCGAGCCGTCGCAGCGCCTGATCGAAGCCTGTTCCGACGCCGACCTCCTCGTAGTCGGTAGGCGAGGGGCGGGCTTCCTGAGGCGGATGGTGGTTGGATCGGTCGCCACCCACGTCGTGCACGAGGCGCCGTGTCCCGTGCTCATCGTCCCCTGACGTATATGCTCAAACGCTTGTGAGCACCGGGAACACGGACCATGAAACGTCGAGCGGCGCGCCGCTCGACGAACGGACGTCGGACGACATCGAAACCACCCTCCCCGAC
>JADFIY010000119.1 GCA_022566415.1 Acidobacteriota bacterium | reverse complement strand
CCTCCGCTCGTTCATCCTCCAACACTGCGAGATCAGCGGGTCGCAACCGATCGAGCCCCGCAGGGCCAAGACCGATGACCGTGATGCCCTCCCTCATCCGGCGGGCGGTGGCAGGATCCCGGTCCTGGGGCCACCCCAGACACCGATTTGCGAGGCAACGTCTATTTCTGCCATCTCTGCGGCTGCGGTGGACCATTCGTCCCAAGCTTGTGTCACCAGCGCCGCGTCCCGGATCAGCGGGCCCGGCAGCAGCTGGATCAACACGGCCTCGCGGATCAGAAAGAACTCGGCGGCAACGTCCAAAAACGCTGGGGTGGTGTCAGAGTCGGCCCCGATGTTGGCAAACACTGCGACCTCGTCGGGTGGCGGGTTGGCGATCCGGCCGGCAAGCCGATCGGCGTCGTTCAGACCTGCGAAGCCGAACTCGGTCTCGGCGGCGGTCCTGAACGCGATGTTGAAGATCAGCAGGTTCAGGTTGCGACGAAACGTGGCGCCGGAGTACACCGGCTCGTCATCGCCTGCCGCGCTGAGGGCCGTGACCTGTGCAACGGTGATCTGATGGTCGTTGACCTCTGCCACCGTTTGTGAGCCGGAACAGGAACTCGCCACAGCGGCGGCGACAATGAACACGATGACGGCTCTGGTAGGCACGAGAGCGCTGCAGTGTAAGAGCTGCGAGCCGTGGTCTGGATACCGATGTCAGCGGCCGCCGGTCACGAAGGGTTTCAGACACTCATAGCCCGCTCGGGGAGCACGGTCGGCTCAACCGTGACGCCGTCTGCCCTGGAAGCCCTGGCTCGTTTGATCGCCTTGTCCAGCTCGATGACGATCGCCGGCACCAGCGACAGCAGCAGGGCGGCTAGCCACTGCGAACCGGTCAGCGTCTCGGTGGTGAGGACCCGCTGCAGAAATGGGCCCTCGATCGCCCGTCAGCGCGGCAGGCACGCTCAGAACCATGAGTGCCTTCAGGATCGGTGGAAGCAAAGCGGAGTTTGGATCGCGCCGGATGGTGAGGCCCGGCAGACAGCTCGTTCGGACCGAACTCGGCGAGTCGTCGAGCCTCCCCCATGGACGACAAACCCTCGGCCCCGTCGGTCTCGAGCTCGGCGACGACAACCGCCCCTTCCAGCGCGTACCAGCGCTTCTGCCCGGCCGCCACGGTATTGGTCGTCATCGGATGACCTCCTTGGGAGGCGGCAACGTACCACGACGATGCGTTCGCCGAATCGAATGCACCGGTCGCAGCGAGCCCGCGCCCGCTCCCTACACTCGCCGGGATGCCAGGCTCGGCACAGGCAACCGATACGCCATCTAATTTCGTCACTCACCTCGAATGCTCAACCACCGGCGAGCGCTATCCCGCCGGCGAGCTGATCGGCTTGTCCAGCAGCGGCAAGCCGCTGCTGGTGAGATACGACCTCGATCGCGTCGCTGCCGTCGGTAGGGAGTCCCTTGCCGACCGGCCCGAGGGCATGTGGCGCTATCGAGAACTGCTACCGGTCCGAGGCGAGATCGTCTCGCTCGGCGAGACCGCTACCCAGCTCGTCCCGTTGCTCGACGCGCCAGGCGTGCTGGTCAAGGACGAGGGTCGATTGCCGACCGGCTCGTTCAAGGCCCGCGGGGTGGCCATGGCGGTGACGATGGCCAAGGCACAGGGCGTGCGCCGGGTGGCGATGGCCAGCAACGGGAACGCCGGCGCTGCCCTCGCCGCCTACGCCAGTAGGGCGGGTATGGAGAGCTACGTCTTCTGTCCGGAGGACACGCCCGAGATCAACGTTCGGGAGATCGCGTTGCAGGGCGCCAAGGTGTGGAGGGTCAACGGTCTGATCGACGTTTGCGGGAGCATCGTTGCCGCAGGGACCCAATCGATGGGCTGGTTCGACGTGTCAACACTCAAGGAACCGTACCGGATCGAAGGCAAGAAGACGATGGGCATAGAGCTCGCCGATCAGCTCGGCTGGGAGCTTCCAGACGTGATCTTCTACCCCACCGGTGGGGGGACCGGGCTGATCGGCATGTGGAAGGCGTTCGACGAGCTGAGCGAAATGGGTTGGATCCGGGGACCGCTCCCCCGCATGGTGGCGGTCCAGTCCGAGGGCTGCGCCCCGATCGTCAAGGCATGGGAGGAAGGAGCAGACCATGCCGAGCCGTGGCAAGACGCCGAGACGATTGCGTTTGGGATCCGGGTCCCGGCCGCCATCGGCGATTTCCTGATGCTCCGGGCGATCCGGGAGAGCGATGGGTTCGCCCTCGCTGTACCCGACTCAGAGATCTCCGGGGCCCAGGAGCGGCTCGCAGGATCCGACGGTCTGTTGATGTCACCAGAGGGTGCCGCCACCGTCGCCGCCTACCAGCGGGCCCGCGATCAGGGCCTTGTCGGAGGCGACGATCGAATAGTGCTGTTCAACTGTGGGAGCGGTCTCAAGTATCCGATGCCTCCCACCAATGCCACGCTGGACCATCGGGCCCCGATCGATTGGGAGGCGATCGCCAGGGCCTGACACCGAGGTCCTCAGCGCAGATGATTATCGGCGATCCGCTGCACCGTTCTTGCCGAGCGTTGCGTCGTCGGCATACCCAGGAGCTTCACCACGGTGGCTTCGCGGTGGTCGGATTGGGCACGGGGCCCTGAGTGCAGCCAGTACACCTCACGCCCCACCACCGCCAGTCGATCCGAGCCGGTTGCGGTGCCGATGAGCTCGCCGACCCGTTCCGGGTCCGGATCTGCGGGAAGGAACGAGATCTCCATCTCGCCGTCGGCGTCACCGAAGGGGCGGATGTCGGCAACTGCGATGACCTCATCGGCGGTCCTCAAGTAGACGGGTATCGGGAAACCGATTTCGGCTTCGAGGGCGGCCTCGATCCGGTCAGTGAGGTCCTCACCATCCGAGGCGAAGATGACGTTGCCCGACGCGATGAACGTCTCAACGTCGTCCAGGCCGAGTGATGCAAACGTTGACCGGAGCCGGTCCATCTTCACGGTGCGGCCCGGTGTGTTTATCGCTCGGAGAAAGGCGACGTAGCGAGGCATGGACGGCACTGCTAGGTTGCCGGCTCCAGCATCTGCTGCAGGTTGATCACATAGCGGGCCTCGCCTTCGGGTCCGGTCGTGAGCTGAAACCCGACTCTCTCCAAATAACGGACGTGGTCACTGCGGCCGGGCAGGCTCCATGCCTTGGTGCAATCCAGGTCGGCGAACAGGCCCGAGTTTCCCGAGTACAGGAACTCGCCAAGCTTGAAGTCTCGGTATTCCGGTATGACGAAGTCGAGCTCGATCTCTAACGAATCATCCTGGCACGGCCGGGCGATGACGAGCCCGGCAGGGATGTGGTCTCGCAACAGGAAGTAGGTGCGGTGGTCGAGGGCCGGGTCGTAGGAGAACTCAGGTTGGAAGCGGCCGATCTCGTCCGCATAGAACTCTAGGAAATAGGCCAGGTACCGGGACTCGGGATAGACCCTGAGCACAGAGAAAACCTCCTCCTGGCGCCTGGTGAGCTTGCGGAGGAAATAGAGGTGCACGGCGATCACCACCACGTTGACGATCACGAGCGGATAAGCACCGATGAGGATCCCATACACGAGGAAGGACGCAGCCGCCCCCACGCCTATGAAGCGAAGCTTGAAGATCGACCGCTGCGTCAGCGAAACGACAACCAACGCCGACCCGATCCAGCCGACGATCTCGTAGATGATGGTGCTGCTCATTTCCGGTTCTCACTGTCAAACGAAGCCCGGGACTGTACCGACAGCGCGCCGCTAACGGACGCCGACCGGGCGACCGGCTGCGGGTCCGGCTCGACTCAAGCGCCAGCCAACACCAGGGCGCCGAGAACCCCGGAACGGGAGCCGAGCCAGGGAGCGACGAGATAACCCGACGCATCGCCGTCTGACGCGACCTCCACGTATCCAGCCAGAGTGTCAAGCATGGCCGCCCTTGTCGCCTCGAGCAGACCCGGCATCGCCAGCACCCCACCGCCGATGATGATGCGCTGCGGTGAGATGGTCAGCGTCAGGTTGGCCATGGTCACCCCGAGATAGAAGGCCTCGAGCACCCTCGCCGCCTCGGCATGCTCGCCAAGATCATCCGCCGGCCGCTGCCAGCGATCGGCGATGGCAGGGCCCGCCGCCAGCCCCTCGAGACAATCGCCGTGATAGCGGCAGTTTCCCGGAAAGTCGTCTTCCGGGTGCCGGGGGATACGGACGTGACCGATCTCCGGATGCATCAGGCCGTGCATCGGTTTCCCGTTGACCAGCCCGCCACCCCCGATGCCGGTGCCGACGGTGACGTAGATGAAGGTGTCGAGGCCCTGCGCCGCCCCCCATCGGCCCTCTCCGATAGCGGCCCCGTTGACGTCGGTGTCGATCGCAACCGGGACACCGACCGCTGCTGCCAGCGTTCCCACCACATCGGTGCCCGACCACGCCGCTTTCGGCGTGGCAAGGACGTGGCCATGCGTGGAGGAAGCGGGATCGAGGTCGAGAGGCCCGAAGGTGGCGACGCCGAGGGCATCGATGTCGTGGGCTGCGAAGAATCCGGCCACCTCGGACAGAGTCTCGTCGGGTGCGGCGGTGGGGACCGTCGTCGACGCGGTGACGTCGCCCGGCCCGGTGCCGACGATGCATTCGAACGTCGATCCCCCGCCTTCGATGCCGCCGTACGTCATCCTCGCGATGCTAGGACGTGGGCCCGCAGCCCGTATTACGTGGGTGTCGTATTTCGTGATACGTAATACGGAATACGGAATACGGGCCGGCCTACTGGCCGGCCAACCACATCGTTTCCACGAAACCGCGCATGGTGGCGGCTACGTTTCCGTTGTCGGCCGGCGCCGGAATGTACAGCACCGAATCGCGAAGCACCGACTTAGGGGCGAGCCGCTCCAGGCGCACCTCTTGTGAGGCTTTGAGACTCACCGGGGACATACGCACCTCGTCGCGGAGCTTGACGACCTCCTCGAGCCCGGCGCGTGCCGCCGCCACCCGGAGCCGGGCTACGTCGATGAGCGCTTCGGCTTGTGCGGGCAGGGGTCCGAACCGGTCCTGCCACTCGTTGACCACATCGTCCACGGCGTCCGGCGTCGACGCTGCGGCAAGCCTCCGGTACCCCTCGAGGCGGCCATCCTCATCGGGCACATAGTCGTCGGGGAGGCGGGCATCGATGGGGAGATCGATCCTGATGTCGATCTCCGGCTCGTGTTCGATGGCGGTGCCGGTGAGCTCGGTGACGGCATCGGCAACAAGCTCGGTGTACAGATCGAACCCGACGGCGGCGATATGGCCAGACTGGGTCTCGGAGAGGATGCTCCCCGCCCCGCGAATCTCCAGGTCGCGCATGGCGAGCTCGAACCCGGAGCCGAGTTGGGAGAACTCACCGATCGCTTCCAGGCGGCGATGCGCGGTCTCCGCGATCCGCTCCCCGGGTGGGTGGAACAGGTAGGCGTATGCCCGCTGGCTCGACCGCCCAACCCGTCCCCGCAGCTGGTAGAGCTGGGCGAGCCCGAGACGGTCGGCCCGCTCCACGATGAGCGTGTTGACCTGGGGCAGGTCGAGGCCGGATTCGATGATCGTCGTCGCCACCAGCACGTCGTACTCGCCGTTCCAGAAGTCGAACATGACCTGCTCCAGCTGACCTTCGCTCATCTGACCGTGGGCAACGGCGTAGCTTGCGTCTGGCACCAGATCCTGGAGGCGGGCCACTGCGTGGTCGATCGACTGGACGCGGTTGTGCACGTAGAACACCTGACCCTCGCGCAGCATCTCACGGCGGATCGCAGCCGACACCGCCTGGGCATCGTACGGGCCCACATAGGTGAGAATCGGGTGCCGATCCTCCGGAGGCGTCCTGATCTTGCTGACGTCCCTGATCCCGACGAGCGCCAACTCGAGCGTTCGCGGAATAGGAGTGGCGGTGAGGGTCATTGTGTCGACCGACGACCGAATTGCCTTCAACTTGTCCTTGGCGGTTACGCCGAATCGCTGCTCCTCGTCGACCACCAGAAGCCCAAGGTCGGCGAACGACACATCGTTCGACAACAACCGGTGCGTCCCGACCACGACATCGACCGATCCGTCGGCCAGACCGCGCACGACGCCCCTCTGCTGGGTGGGGGTCAAAAAGCGGCTGAGCATCTCGACGCGGATCGGGTACGGGTCGAACCGCTCTTGCATCGTGGCGAAATGCTGCTGGGCGAGCAGCGTCGTTGGGACGAGCAACGCCGCCTGTCTCCCCTCTTGCACCGATTTGAAGATCGCCCGCAGGGCCACCTCGGTCTTACCGAAGCCGACATCGCCGAAGATGAGCCGGTCCATCGGCATGTCGCTTTCCATGTCCGCCTTGACGTCGATGATGGCGGCAAGCTGATCCACAGTCTCTTCATAGGGAAACCCTGCCTCGAACTCGGCTTGCCACGGCGTGTCCGGCTCGAACCGATGTCCGGTGACCGCGGCTCGCTCCCGATGCAGCTTGACCACGTCCTCGGCCACGATCGCCGCCGCCTTGCGCACCTTGCTGCGGGTCTGTTCCCAATCGGTTCCCCCCAACCGCGACAGCCGCGGGCTCTCCCCGCCGGTGTAGCGTCGTACCGCAGCCAGCTGATCCGTAGGGACGTACAGCTTGTCGCCTGCTGCATATTCGACCAGCAGGTAGTCACGGGCGGCGCCTGCCATATCGCGATGGACGAGCCCCTGGAATCGTCCGATGCCGTGGTGGTGATGGACGACGAAGTCGCCTGGGTTGAGATCCCGATAGGCCTCGTCGGTGCGGTCACGCCTCCTCGCCCGGATCCCGCGGTGAGAGCGGCGGCGCCCGGCGATCTCCCGCTCCCCGACGACGCCGGTCCCGATGGCAGGAAACACGAACCCCTGATGGATGCCTGCGGGCAGCACGGTCGGTACGACGACCTCGAGGATCTCGGCGACCGGAAGCCCGGCGCCTGCTTCGGCCAGCACGTTGGCTACCCGCTCCGCGGCCGGTGCGCCATCCATCGCCACCACGATGTCGACCCCGCGGCTGCTCCACCGACCGATCGCCTCAGTGATCGACGCCGGGTCTCCCTGGACGGCGCCGAACGGGCTCGCCTCATAGGCCTCGTCTGCGGGACCGGACGCCTGGGGTGGGGCCTCGAGCAGGGCAGGAGACTCGAGCTCGAGGTAGAGGAGCGGGTGGTCGCCGGCTTCGGGTGCGCCGGGACCCCAGGTTCCCGCCAGTACTCTCGCCAGGTCGCTCTCCTCGGCTACGAGCTCGCTTGCCCGGTCCTCGGACCGGGCGGGGTCGAACAGCACGGTGGGCACCGCCGACTCGTCGAGCAGCATGCCCGCCGGGGCCAGCCAGGGGAGCCAGGACTCGATGCCGGGAAAGGAGATGCCCTCGGCGATCCTGTCCCAGGTGGATGCGGCCCACGACTCCGCGGTGGTGAGCTCGGCGGCTCGTTCCCGTATCGCAGGGTCGATCAGAAGCTCGCCGGCGGGATAGATCTCCACGTGTGTCTCCGAGCCTTGCGAGCGCTGCGAGCCGATCGAAAAAGGTCGGATCTCTTCGATCTCGTCACCGAAGAAGTCGAGGCGGGACGGGTGGTCGGCCTGGACAGGGAAGACATCGATGATCCCACCGCGCACCGCAAATTCACCGTGACGCTCGACCCGTCCCGTCCGCTCATATCCCAAGGCGACGAGAGTCTCCACGATCGTTTCGAAGCCGTCCGCGTCATCACCGCGGCGCAGGATGATGGGTCGCACCGGTGTCGGGCTGACCCGTTGCATGGCGGCGCGCACCGACGCAACGACCACCACCGGCTCGGCCGAGGCCAGCGCGTGCCTGGCAACGACGCGGTCCGCCATGGTGACCACGCTGGGGGAAACGTGCTCGAATGGCAGCGTCTCCCAGGCGGGAAGATGGAAGGCGGGGCCGAACAGGGCAGCATCCTCCGCCAGCTCTTCGGCCTCGCGCTCCCCGGGGACGATGCCCAGGACCGGCATGCCGAGGCGGCTCGCCGATCCGGCGAGCACGACGGCCCTGAGGGGTGGGGGTATGACGATCCGGCCCTCGAACGGCGGGACGAGGT
>JADFIY010000118.1 GCA_022566415.1 Acidobacteriota bacterium | reverse complement strand
CGGAGGGCCGATGACGTCGTTATCGCCCCGCGTGCGGCGGCTTAGCTCCGATCGGCTGGCGCTCCTGGTCGCCTTCATCGCCGTGGCGACGATCGGCGCCGGGCTGGCACAAGTGATCCTCCCCGGAGTCTTTCTCGACATCCTCGACGCCGAGAACACCCAAACGACCCGCTACTTCTTTGGCATCGTCGGCATGTTCATGGCCGTGATCGGAGGAGCGGTCCTGCACGCCATGTTGGACGACCGGGACCACCCGATCGTCGTTCTGTGGGGAGGCATCCAGAAGCTGGGAGCGGTCATCGCCGTTTCCGGGGCCGTCATTCTCGGCCTCTTCTCGTCCCTGGCGCTCCTGATCGTTGCATTCGACGCAGCCTCCACCGCAATCAACCTTGCGTACTGGCGGCGCATCCGATGAACTCGCTGGTGCTCGCCGGCGGGGGCATGCGGGTGGCGTGGCAAGCGGGGGTGATGACGGCGCTCGCCGAGGAGGGGTTGGAGTTCTCCCACGTCGACGGCACATCGGGTGGGATCATCAACACGGCGATGATGCTGTCGGGTGCGACTCCGGCCGAGATGTGTGAGCGCTGGATCACGCTGAAAGCTCATCGCTTCGTGTCTCCGCTGCGGTTGTCGTCGTATCTCAGAGGCCCCACTCAGCTGAAGGCGCTCGGCGACGCCGACTCGGTCATCGACTATGTGTTTCCCCACCTCGGCATCGATGTGGCTGCGATCCGCCAGCAGACGAAGGTCGACGGCACCTTCAACGTATGCAACTTCGACGACAAGACGTGCGAAGCCATACCGCATGCCGAAATCGACCTCGATTTGCTGGTCGCAGGGATCTCGCTCCCCGTAGCCATGCCCGTCGTTACCCGCGGCGGGGTGTCGTACACCGACGCGGTGTGGGTGCAGGACGCCAATCTGCTGGAGGCGGTGCGACGGGGGGCCGATGAGCTCTGGCTGCTGTGGTGCATCGGTAACACGCCACGGTACGGCACCGGCCCGCTCGAACAGTACGTCCACATGATCGAGATGAGCGCAAACGGCGCCCTGTTCGCCGAGATGGCGCGAATCGCAGAGTTGAACGCACAACGCAAGACCCCAATAAGGGTCCACGTCGTGAAACCGACCCACCCCCTCCCCCTCGATCCGATGTTCTTCCTGGGCCGCATCGATGCCCACACGTTGTGTGCGATGGGGTACCACGACGCCAAGGCGTACCTCTCCGAGCGCAGCCCGGAGGGAGTCGCCCTCACCCCAGACTCCACCAAGATGACGGAGCCGCCGCTTGGTGTCCGGTACCGCGAATGTCTCACCGGCGAGATCGCGGGTTTCGGCCGAGTTGAGATTCGTCTCGCACCGGAGCTCGCCGATAGCCAAGGCCGGGTGGTGGGAAGCATCCAGGCGTCTTCGTTCCCTGCTCGCAAGTGGCTCCACGGCGGTCGCGTGAGCGTCGACGGCGACCAGCTGGTGTATCGCGCCACGGCTGGAGACCACGACATCACGGTGCGGCGAAGGATGAAACTCAGCGATCTCGGGCAGGTGCACGTGTCGATCGATGGCAGCGAGGCGCCGTTTGTGGTGTCCGGGCGCGATGTATTGCGGGCGCTGCTGTCCATCGAGCCCGACGGCGCCCACGGTCTCGCCGACCGGGTGCACGCAGTCCGATCCTTCCTGACGAGCCTGCGCGGCTCCAAGGCAGCCTGAGTCGATGACGCCGGGTAAGACCCGGGCCGGATTCGAGGTGGCACTGCGGTGGGCGGCCTACATCCTCTTCTACGGCTACGTCTTGCTGCTCGTCATCGCCGGGGCCTGGGGGGCGCTGTTCGCCCCCGTCGACTTCGACCTGCTGCTCGGCTTCGACCTGCCGGCCGGCGACGACCTGGCCCGGGCCAACCTGCTCAGCCAGTACCGGTTCCTCAGGGCCATAGAGTTCAGCGTCGGCGTGATCATCCTCGTCTATCGCCGCGAGGTGTTCTCGACACGGCGCTACAACCGCTTGTTCCTGATGGTGCTCGGCGCCGGCATCCTGGGCAGGGTGATCTCATTGGTCGTCGATGGCACCCCATCGCCGATCTTCCTCTTCTTTATCATCTCGGAGCTGGCTGCCCTGGTGGCGATCTACGCCCACACCCGTCGGACGGGATTCATCGGGCACTAGGGCGCGAGGTGGCCGGCGTCGAACGACGACAAGCAAGAGCGGTCCCCGAAGCCGCCGGCCTTCGTCGAAACGCGTAGGGTGAGTCCGATGAGGGCACCCAAGGAGGAGCGCAGCGCATGGCGGAAGAACCCACGGAACCGACGACACCCCCCACTCGGAGCAAGCTTTCGGGACTGGCCGTGTACGTGGCGGTAGCCGCGCTCATTGCCTGGCTCGTGTTCACCGTGTACCTACTGTTTCAGGTGAACTCCAATGAGCTGGCGTGGACTCGAATCGCCTGGGTGTTCGCTTCGGTGGAAGCCATCGCGTTCGCTGCCGCAGGAGCGTTGTTCGGCACCGCGGTGCAGCGCGAGAACGTAGAACGTGCCGATGACCGGGCTACGACGGCCGAGGAAGTGGCCGAGTCCAATCGCGAAGACGCGACAAAGGGTCGCGCCCTCGCCGCATCCTTGCAGGCCGACGCCATGGGCGGCGCCCCACCCGGCGGGGTGCGCGCCATGGGTGATGAGGACCCGGGCGGGCCTTCTTCGGATGTGGCAGTGCGGCATGCAGCCATGGCGCGCAGCCTGTTCGGCGACCTCACGAGCTGAAGGTGGCATCAGTCGAAGGACTCGTCTAATTGATTATTCTGACGCCGCTGCCGGAGAGGTCGATGAGGAGTGGGCTTCCGTCGCCGGAGTGGGACACGACCAGCACGTCCGCGTAATCACGGGTTTGCGTGGGATCGAACTCGACATCGATCAAACAGTCTGCATGGCCCTCTAGCTCCAAGGGACAGGTCGTCTCCGCGACGCCGAAGGGCGCCCCGATGTCGAATCCGGCCTCGAACGTGACGGGAAGGTCGCCGGGGTTGTGCAACACGACGGTCCGCAACCCCGTCTCGTTGGTGTCGATCGTTCCGAACTCGATGGCGAACGGATCAGGCACCAACCCGCCGGGGGCGAGGGACTGGCCGAAGAGCGGGATTTCGAGAGATGCCGGGTCACCCGTGTTGAAGATCACCAGGGCGCCCTCGTAGGTCCCGCGCTCCGGTGCCTGGAACAGGACGGACACGAAACAAGCCTCGCCTTCGCCAAGTTCGACACCGGCACAATTCTCGCCGATGACCTGGAACTCGTCGCCCTCAACGATCAGGGGGTCTTCGATCTGGAGCGACTGGTCGCCGAAGTTGCGGACCACGATGTCGCGCCTCTCGGCCGATCCCTCGATGACGCCAGGAAACTCGATCTGCGGCGGATCGGAACCCAGGATTCCCGTCAACCCGCCATCCGATGCAGGTTCCGTGACCCCGCCATCCGATGCAGGTTCCGTGACCCCGCCATCCGATGCAGGTTCCGTGACCCCGCCATCCGATGTAGAGAAAGTCGTGCCACCGTCTCCATCTGCCCCTGGTCCAAACAGGAGCCAACCGGCGACGGCAACCGCACCGGCGACGAGCACGATGCCGAGGCCCTTCGCTATCGCTGGGATCCCACCTCCGCCACCGCCAGGGGGTGTGTCGCCCTGGCCAGCCACGCCAGCGGGGGGCGGATGCAGGACGTCGAGGTTGTGCTGGGTGGTGTCGATCGCCGACTGGACTCCCGCCTCCTGGCGGATGGTCAGCGCCTCACCCAGCAAGGACTCGGCGGCGGACCGCTCCCCCCAGCACAGCGCCTTGGTACCCATTTGATGGAGCGCCCAGCCTTGAGCGGCGGCATCGCCTGCGTCGGAGGCCGACCCCAGCACGATCTCATGCACTCGCTCCCAGCTGCCCCAGTGGCCGGACAGCGCCAGCGCTCCGTCGATACCCTCGCCGAGGGCCACCGTTTCATGGTGGCGGCCGGTGCCTGCCGCCCAGTCCATGAGATGCAAGACCATCGGCGCCGTCTCGATCACGCTTGGGTCTTCGGGAGACCGTTGGCCGAGCCAGCCGGTGAGCTGGTCGACCGCGGTGACCCGCAACTCGTCGAGGTCCCACAGCTCCTCCGCTGCGTCCTGGAGCATTGGGTTGAACGCATATCGGGGTGAGTTGGATGGGGCGATCCCGGCGCCGGCCAGCTCGCGCAACACTTCGGCGGTACGCGACACCGCAGTCGCCGCCGTCGCCTGCTCGACCGGCACCGGTGCACCCTCCAGCGCGGCAAGGAAGGCGGCGACCCGCGCCTCCGACTCCGGCAGCGCCGCCAGCAACCGTTTGGCCACCTGGTGGCATGGATCGGGCCCTGACAACTCCGACGCCAACGCCGCAGGATCGAGTCCTTCGGCATCCACCAGCCTGGCGGCGAACACCACACACTGCGGGTGTCCATCGAGGACGGCACACAGCTCGGCCACACCAGGGCGGTCGCGAAGCGAACCACGATACGTCCGGGCGAACAGATCGACGGCCTCCGGCGTCGGCAGTCCACCGAGGGCCACCTCGGCGCTGCCATCGACGACCTCGGTCCGCGACGACAGCACGAAACCGGAATCGATCGCCATGTCGAGCAAACCATCGATGTCGGTCCCGAGGTCGTCCACATCGTCGATCAGGATGGTCGCAGTGATACCGGCCATTTCTCGCCGGATCTGCGGTGGTGGCGGGACGTAGGCGGTGGGCAGCAGCGAGTCGTGGAAGGCATAGAAGAGCCGGAAGCTCAGATCGTAGAGAGGCTGTCCCCTGGCTCTGAGGTGGACGACTCCGTCTTCGAGCGTGACCGGCATCTCGCCGTAGGCGAGGTGGGTGAGGAAGAGCGACTTGCCCGAACCGGGCCCGCCGGTGACCTGGACCGTGCCACCAGGGCGGACGGCACCAAGGGCCTCCGCCGTCTCATCCTCGCGGTCGAGGAGCGGAGGGTCGGCCCGAGACAGGAGCCGTATCGGACGCTTGGCCTTTCTGAAGGGGACCACCCCCTCCTCGAGGACGTAAGCAAGCCCACCGTCGGAAACGTTGGTCTGGTGCTGGTAGATGTTCTCCCCGGCGGCCACCATCCCGGAGACGTCGCCGCGAATGTCGATGACGATGTCGGGTTCGGTCGTCGTCTTGGACACGGCGTCGCTCATGGGCCGATCCCGTCGGCGTCGACGAGAAAGATCGAAGAGGCATCGACTCCCTCCCGGGTGACCAGCTTCGGCGTATCTGCCTCACCAAGGGCGGCGAGGTCGATCTCGTTCTGCCCCAAGGCGAACGCGGTGGCGATGCTCTTGCCGTAACCGAGGCCGGTGTAGAAGCCGCCGGCGAAACGGATCGCGGCGGGGTCGCTGATCCTCCTCGTGGTCCCGATGACGCAGTCGATGCCGTCGGTCACCTCCTTGGCCTGGGTGGCGCTGTAACAGGCGTTCAGCACAACACAGCGCAGGTTGTCCCGGAGGATTCCGAAGAGGTCGCCGAGCGCCTTGGGCGAAACCTCGCTGGATCGTCCGGAGGCATCTTCGAGGATGATGGCACCCGAGGGGCTGCCGTGGCCGGAGAAGTGCACCAGGTGGGGTTTGTAGCGCAGCAGCGATTTGGACAGGTCCTCCAAGCGAACCGCAAAGTGCGGCACCAGGTCGAGTTGATCCCGGTAGTCCGCCTCACGCAGTCGCTCGTCGATGGTGCGGACCTCCTCGCCGAGGCGGAGCGGGTCGGTGTCCGTTGGGTTAGCGGCGAGGAACAGGATACGGACCGGGGGTTCGACCTCCTCGGCCGTGCGCAGCACCTGGACCTGGTCGATGTTCGTCCCGACGGCTACCTGGCCGGAGACGTCGCCGTCGATTCTGATCGAGTATTTATCCTCGCCCATCGCGCTACCCGATCCCCTTACCGTAGAGGCTACCGATCGCGTCGAAGGATGCGTGCCCATACCAAGACGGCTCGGCGGCACCCAGCCCACTGTCCGCGCGAGTAGGTTCATTTCGTGACCGACTGGCCCCGCGATCGCATCGAGCACGTCGTCGTCCTGATGCTCGAGAACCGGTCATTCGACCACCTGTTCGGATTCATGGATTTCGGCCCAGATTCGCCCCCGCTCGTTCCCGACGACCATCCGAACCAGAATCCGATCGGTGATCCGGTAACACCTTCGCCAGACGGCCGCTACCTGGTTCATACCGACCCGCCGCACTCGTTCCGGGGGATCCAGACCGCGATCAACGACGGCGCCATGGATGGCTTCGTCAAGGCCTACTACGACCAGGCAGCGGGAGAAGAGGTTGACGTGGTGCTGCACTCGTGGCGACTCTTCTTCGCCGGGCTTGCGCTCGTCGCCCTGCTCGTTGCCCCGATTGGTATGACTCCCCGGTTCTTTCAGCTGTGGGGGCCGGTCGTTGTCGGGTTGCTGGCAGCGGCCGGCGTCGCATTGATTCGTTGGCCATCTGAGATCATGGGTGAACAGATGCGCCGGAGGGCCGCCGGGTACTTGCCGCTGGCGGTGCTGGCGATCGTCGTCGGGATCGCGGTTCCCGCGGTCACGCTCTGGTATCCACTGTTCCCCGTCGCTTGGGGCACACTCCTCGCCGTCTTGCTGGCAATTGGGATCCAGCGGGCGCGGCGCTCGCTCGGTTCGAGCGAGACGCCCCTGAGCGACGCTTGCCTGAAGGTGGACACACCGATGCGCTGCATGAAGCCGGCGAAGATTCCGGTCCTCTCCGCCCTTGCGTCCGATTTCGCCGTGTGCACGAACTGGTATTCCTCGGTCCCGGGCGAGACGTGGCCGAACCGGAACTTCGTCCACGCGGGAACCTCGGACGGTGATGTCAACATCGAGATCGGGTTGTACGGCTCGCCGACCGTGTTCGACCTGCTGGACGAACGGTGGGGAGAGGCTGCGAACAACTGGCGCATCTACTACGACGGGGGCGTGCCCCAGGTCGCGGTCTTTCGCAACTTATGGCAGGGTCGGCGGGCGGGCAACTGGCATCTGTTTCGGGATCCAGACGGTGGGTTCGCCCAGACCGTCGCCGAGAACCAACTCCCCAAATACGCGTTCATCGAGCCCAAGCACTTCGGGCGGGGCACAAACAGCCAACACCCCGGCAACAACACAATGGTGGACCATGAACAGGGCGATTGTCCACCGGCATCGGACGGTGATTGGGAGTCCACCGACTTTGGGAGGGCAGAGCAGCTGGTCGCCGAGATCTACGAAACCCTTCGCAGCAACTACGAGGTGTTCAAGAAGACCATGCTCTTGATCACCTACGACGAGAACGGCGGGCTGTTCGACCGAGAATCGCCTCCGGTCACCACGGCACCGAGAATGTGGCCCCGAGACTGGACACAGGTGCTGCGTCGTTTCTTCTTGGAGAGACCGGGGAGCACCTTCGACTTCATGAGGCTGGGTGTTCGTGTTCCTGCGATCGTCATCTCACCGTGGATACGGCACTCCACGGATCCGACGGTTTACGACCATGTGAGCGTCATCGCCACCCTGCGAGAGATTTTCGAGCTGAAAGCCGAGACGAAACAGGATCGACCAGCCGCATCGTTCACCCACCTCATCGGTCGGTCGGACACCCCGCGCCGAGAAGAAGAACTGCCCGATCTGTCGGAGTATGTTCGCGCCGAGACGCACCTGGTGGAGTTGGCCGCTGAGGGTGAGCCGACCGTCGAGGGCTTCGCCGCCCAACTGGCTCGTCTCGGCGATCTGATCCTCGGGGAGCTGCCTGCAACGGAGTACGTCGGACTCCTCCAAGCGGATCCCCGCATGACGGACGATCCGCAGATGGAGTTCGTGCAGCGATTCGCCGCCAACAGCGCGGCGCGCCGCGCCGAGGGCAGCTGAGCGACACCTCCCGCTCACGACGGCCTAGCCCGGGCGGCGCTAGGCCCGTTATCCCGACGATAGGCCGGAGTAACCTCGCGGTGGTGACCTCGCAACGGACCCGGGCTCGCCGGCTGTTCGCCCCACTGCCCGACGACTACGAACGCTGGGCAGCCGTGCTCTCCATGGGACAAGACCGCCGGTGGAGAGACCGGA
>JADFIY010000009.1 GCA_022566415.1 Acidobacteriota bacterium | reverse complement strand
GAGCAGCACGCGCTGCCCTACCAGACGCTGCGCGCGCTCAACAACCTGGTGACCGTCGAATCGGTCAATGGCATCGCAGGCCTGCGGGATGCCTGGGTACGAGGATACGAGCTGGCGCAACGGGTGATGGATGGAGGGCTATTGGTTCGGATGGCCGGGAACTACGCCGGCGGCCTCTTCGAAGACGGCGAGTTCGACGAGGCCATCACCGTGTTGGGCGAGCTCGACCTTGGTGAATCGGTGTGGGCGGACTTCTTTGCGATCTTCATAGAGCAGATCCGCTGGATCCAGACCGGCGACCCGGTGCATATCGAACGGGCACGCCAGGCCAATGACCCATTGCTCAAGCACCCCGAGCCTCAATACCAAAGCGGGGCCGTGGACACCGAGATCAGCCTGCTCTGGCTCGAAGGCCGCCTGGATGAGGTGATCGAGCTGGCACCCCAGGTTGTCCCTGCGCAGCCGTACCACCGGTTCCGCCATGTGGCAATGGCGGCGGCGATCAGGCTCGGGGATGCCGACAAGGTGCGCGCTGCCATCGACCTCATCGAGCTGCCCATCGGCCGCCGATACGACGTGCTCCGCTTTGCCGGGGACACCGGCTTGGAGCTTCTCGAAGGCGACCCCGATCGTGCCGCTGCGATGTTCGGCCGGCTGATCGACCAACTCGCCGAAGTGGAGAGCCCGCGTTTCGCCGCCCAGTGGAAGGCCCTCTTCGCCGAGGTGATGCCGGACCGACCGGAGGCCAACGCCGCGGCCAAAGAGGCCTACGACTGGTTCACCGAGGTCGGCGCCCAGGGCTATCTCGACTACTACTCACACGTCTGGGAGCAACAGCTCGGTGAGCGGGCCGCCGCCGGCTGATCCCAGCACTTCTTGCGTAGGAAACCGCACATAGATGCGCCTTCTTACGCAGGAACGGTGGAGCTCAGGTTTCCGGGTAGTCGACGCCTCCGGCCAGGCCGACGATCACGTTCCAGACGGCCTCCTGCGACGCCTGGTCGCCGATTCGGGGTTCGGTGAGATCCTGGAGCGGGCCGGTCATCTTCTTCGGAGCCGAGGCAAAGAACCTGCCGCTGACCTCATCATCGAAGTCGATGGCCCCCACGTAGCGTCCTGCGCCTGTCTCGAGATCGTGCGCAAGGCCGACACGACCGCCGAACCTCGTCATCAGCGGGAGCATGACCCGCTGCATCATGAAGCCCTGGTGACGGCCAGCGCTGGTTTCGGGCGTGGCTCCGGGTGAGACCGCATTGACCGTCGATCCGTCGGGAAGGCGGCGGGCGAGCGCCCCGGCCCACATTGCCCCGAACTGCTTGGCGTCGGCATAGGCATTGTTCCGCTTGAACTCCACCGGCGGCTGTTGACGGGCCACGGCATCCGCTGCCGCTTCCAGATCCCCGTCGAACGCTCCACCAGCAAACTCGGGGAGATCGATGACCTCCATGAAGGGGACGTCGCCCCGCGCCGCTTCGGAGCCGGCGATCACGATCCGGGCATCGTCGGCTAGGAGTTGGTTCTCGATCAGACGCATCGTCAGCAGGTGGTGTCCGATCAGGGGCGCAAACGTCTGCTCAACCCCGTCCTCGTTGCGGACGAGTTCCTTCCCGGAGACCAACCCGGCGTTGAGGATCAGCACGTCGATGGAGGTCCCACGACCCTTGAGCTCGTCGGAGGCCGCTTCGACCGTCGCTAACTCGCCGAGATCGAACGTCAGTGGTTCGAACACGGCGCGGCCGGTCCGCGCCTCTAGGCGTTGCTTGGCATCGGCGGCCTTCTCCTCGGTACGCCCGGTGATCGTGACCCGGTCGTATCCGGCTTCGGCCAGCTGGACTGCGGTCTCGAACCCAAGCCCTGAAGTGGCGCCGGTGACCAGCGCGGTGCTCTTACTGCTCATGTGTTGTGCCTCCCTTATTTGCCTCGTGAACATCGCACAACCCCGGCACCGCGACCGGAATTCCGCCGATTGATCACACCTCGCTCTTCTCCCGCCTCTTCCCGAGTCGAGGCATGGCGCCCATCAGCAGAGCACCGGAGATCGCTGCCGCTGGAATGATCCAGTTGATGGCGGCGTCCTCGGTAGCCAGCCCGAAATAGGAGACGGCGGCGGCGGAACCGGCGGTGAGCAGCACACCGAGGGTGACCCATCGTCGGCGGGCGGGGGCCGGCTTGTCGCTGATCCGCCACTCGAAGCGGGCGAAGATCGCCACTAGGACCCCGGTCACAGCCAGCAGCACCGCGATCCAGATCGGTCGGGTGAGGAACCAAGCCAAGGTGCCCGGCTCGATCTTGAAGGCCACACCGCCGAAGGTGAACAGCCCGATCGAGGCGACGATGGTCATCGCAGTGAGATGCCACAGGTAGACGGTCATGATCACCCCGGAGATGGCAACCACCGCGTTCCACGTCCCCAGACGCTGCGTGGCCTTGGCGACGGCAGGTTGGGTGCCGAGGATGACCCCCGCCTGGACGACACCCAACAGGAAGATGGCGAAGGTAGGCGGGGTCATGTTGGTCAGCTCTGCGCCGGGGATTCCCACCATCGCCACCGGGTACCAGCCGATCCAGGTGACCGCGATAAGGGCGGTGAGAGCGGTGCCGGAGATCGCCCATCCGGTCGCCGGCGAGATGGGATGGCCGGCGGCATCCCGGCTCGCCCACCAGTAACCGAGCTGATGGACCGCCCCCCACACGAAGAGGAAGTTCACCCAGCCGATGCCAGGCACTCCGAAGACGAAGCGGGCGATGTCCACTACGATGGCGGTCCCGGCGATCGCGGCGACACTGCCCAAGCCGGCGCGCCGCCACCACCGATGGGTCACCGGAGCCAGGGCGACCAGACCGATGTATACGGAGATAAACCACAACGGCACCGTCGCCGCCATCGACCCGGCGCGGACCACGTCCGCGGGGATAAACGGGCGCATGACGACGATCAGCACCGTCCACACCACGAGCAGCGGGATCACCGGGGTGTACAGGCGGCGCACCCTGGTGGTGATCCACGCTCGCCGCAGCTGTTCGCCTTCCTCGACCCTGCGCAAGGCGCGGGCGTTGGCGTAGCCGCCGACGAAGAAGAAAATCGGCATCACCTGCACGATCCAGGTGACCCACGCCGAGTACGGGATCCACTGCAGGCTGTTCAGCAGGGCGATCTCCCCGTCGGCTCGTAGCCAGATCGAGGCTGCGAGCCAGTGACCGAATACCACTACCAGGATGGCGGCCGCCCTCCAGAAATCGATGATCCGGTTGCGCGCCGCCGGAGTCGCCTCGGCGACCTTGCGCGTGTAGCTGAGGTAGGCGGTCATGGTTGCTCTCGAAACATCGGCCATACGGTTTGACCTCTGAGACACAAATGAGGTGTCAA
Organism: Acidobacteriota bacterium; assembly: GCA_022566415.1. Classification (GTDB taxonomy): domain Bacteria; phylum Actinomycetota; class Acidimicrobiia; order Spongiisociales; family UBA5794; genus JACZST01. The sequence continues at coordinate 29,003 of JADFIY010000009.1, read as the reverse complement.
CAGCGACGACGTCGGCTAGGAGCCCTCGATCCGGGAACCCACGGATGGCGGGTCTGAGGATGTCCTGGTTCGGGTCGGCGCGCTCGATGCACCGTCGATGAGGTGCCTCCAATAGCGAGAACCAGGATCGTTAGGCTCGTCACGTGGTCGATCTACCTGTGAGATGAAAGCGTCCTGGAATAGCGGTGCCTGATCGAGTCGAGCACCGATTGCCGGTCCTCGGGCAGCAAGCGGGTGGAACTATTCGGTCACCGCGCCCTGATCGTGACAGCGATCTCTGTTTCTTCGAGCGAGCGCTGCGGGTCGTGCAGGATCGTCAGGATGATCGTGGCGCCGACCCCGGCACTTTCAACCCGTTCGAGAGCGTCATCGCGTGTCGTGATTGGCTCGCCGTCGACGGCGATGATGATGTCGCCCGTCATCAAGCCCGCATCCGCGCTTGCGCTGCCACCGAGGACCTCAGTGATGGCTGCTCCCTCCTCCACAAGCAATCCGAACTGCCCAGCGATCTGGGGTGTGACGGTTAGCAGGCTGGCTCCGATGAAGGGTTGCCCGGCATCGGCAACGACGTAAGCGATAAAGGGGACCGCGCTGTTCACCGGGATGGCGAACCCGATGTTCTGTGCGTTACCCGCAATCGCCGTGTTGATGCCGATGAGCCGAGCTTCCGCGTCGAGCAGGGGACCCCCCGAGTTTCCCGGATTGATCGCAGCGTCGGTCTGGAGAACATCCTCGATCGAGGATGTATCGGTGCGGATCTGGCGACCGACCGCAGACACGATCCCGACCGACACCGACAGCCCAAGACCCAGGGCGTTACCGATGGCTACCACCGGATCACCGACCTCGAGCCGGTCGCTGTCGCCCATCGAGATAGGTTCCAGGCCTGAAGGGTCTTCGAGCAGCAACAAAGCGAGGTCGCTGTTCTGATCCGCCGCCCAGATTCCCACCACCTGGGCATTACGCGGACTGCCGTCGAAGCCCACGACGATCACGCTCTGAGCGCCGGCTACAACGTGGGCATTCGTGAGAACATGTCCTTCGTTGTCGATGACGATTCCGGTCCCGGTCCCGCTCGGAACCTCGCCTCCCTGTATGTCATCGAGTCGGAGCTGGGTCTGGGTCACAGTGACCACGCTGGCCTCGACTGCCTTTACCAACTCGGAGACATCCGTCAGTGTGACTGCGAGCCCGGGCTGGGCCGCCGAGGTGCTGAGGGGCGTGGTCTCAGTCACCACTCCAGCACCGGTCGTCGTTTCGCCGCCAGATGAGGTGCAGGAGACCGCGATGAGTAGAAGCGCCAGGTACGGAGCGACAAGCCGTAAGGGCATATAGGCGAGTCTACGTCCAGGCGTGGACGCCCTTGGCGACGTGTTCACCGAATCCGTGCTCTCGCCGACACAACCTTGTCGCCCCAGCGACGTTCTCGGAAAGCATCGATGCTGCGTGGACCTTCGACTGTTGGGCCCTTTCCAGGTGGTCGATGGAGTTCCTGGTTGGTTTGACCGACCAATGGCTTGTCGGCATCGGTGGGGACTCAATCGCCCGCGCCATCGATCCGGAGACCGGAGAACTCTTGGCCATCCTGGAGCCTGCCGAGGTGTACCAACGTGGCAGCCAGGTCACTGCCGACGTTTCAACGGTTTTTCTTGCCAGCTGGTCTGACTTCGGCAGGGTCTGGATGTTCGACACGACCAACTGGGATGGCGAGTCGTGGCGGGCGCATGAGGAGGGGGTGCGCGGCTTTGCCCTCTCACCCGACGGGTCGATGCTGGCAACAACCGGCGAGGACGACTTTGTCGAGATCTGGAGCCTGCCTGACCACACGCTGCTGGACAAGATTCCGGCGGACTTCCCGTCCGACGCCATGTGGATCGACGACGACACGATGGGGATCGCCCTCCCCGAGGGTGCCCGCAGGGCAGTGATGAGTCTCGACGTGCAGGAGTTGCTGGCTCAGGCACGTGCATCGGTGACACGCACCTTCAGCGCTGAAGAGTGCACGCTGTACGGGATCGATCCGTGCCCGACGTTGAAAGAGATGAGGGTTGTAGGGTCATCGATCCACTCTGCTTCTCGAGCTCATGCTCCGCTGGTGATCCTCTCGACAACTCGACCCTCGCCGTTTCCGAGTACCGGGACACCGAGTTCGGACAAATCTACCGGTTGTGGCCGATCGGAGCATCGGGCAGCGAGACCGCGATCGCGTGGCGGATCAGCGATCTGTCTCCCTCCCCTGACGGGTCACGCGTGTCTCCTTGGAAGACCGCAGCCGCGATCTGATCGTCGCCAACGCCGACGGGTCCGACCAGGTGGTCCTGGCAGAGGGAAGCGGTGATCTATCCGGCTCCCCGGTATGGTCACCTGCGGGTGACCGCATCATCTGGATGCGTGGCAACCAGCTGTGGTCGATCGACGCGAATGGCGGTGAGCCGATGCCGATGCCGATCGATTTCAAGGGCGATAATCGCCTCACGCTCGCCTGGGCGGGTTAAGCCGACTCTATAGGGTTCCCGAGGGCACGACCCACTCGGCGTCGATGTCCCCTGCCTCCCCGAGGGTGTCGAAATCCGCGTCGTAGTGGAGCACGGTGAGATCATGCACCCTGGCGCAAGCGCCGATGACCGCGTCGCCCGTTGCAACGGTCCTGCCCCCGTCGGCAAGCAGACCCGCCAGGTCAAAGACCTCTTCCCATACAACACCGTCGACCGACAGTACGTCGATCGTCGCAAAGAACTGCTGCCGGGCTGCGAGGTCGACCATTGACCGGGCCCGGATCAACGACTCGGCCACAACCATGTCACACACTGCCGCCCCTTCACTGAGGCACGTTTTCAGCCGCTCGGCAACTGCGGGGTGAGCTCGCTGGGCGAGCGCCGAGGTGTCGATCATCCACCGGCTCATGGCTCGAGCCGCTCATCTCTCGAGCGGCGCCAGCTCAGAAAATCGTCGATCGGCTCGACCGGGTAATCATCGAGCGCGGCAAGCTGCCGATTGAGACGGGCGGTGGCCACCCGGCGGAGTGCTTCGTTCACGGTGTCCTTGACCGTGGCCGTCCCGAGCTCTGAGCGAGCCGCCTCCAGCGCCCTTCTATCGATATCAACTACAGTTCTAGACATCTTTGTTGAAATGATATCATATTATAAGATGATGTCTAGGCGTGGGCCGCGATCAGGTCCCAGAGACGGTCGACGTGCTCGGCCGTGGTGTAGGTCTGGCCGATCGACACCCTGACGAAGCGGCGGTCTTCGATCGTCGACGGTGAGACGTGCGCCCAGCCCGACTCGTTGATTGCCGCAGCGAGCGCATTGGTCGCCTCGTCTCCATCGACGTGGCGGAACGACACCAGGCCGAACGGCGTGGGTGCGATCAGCTCCAGCGATGAATGCCGCTCGACGCGCGCTGCCAGGTCGGTGGCGAGGCGGTGATGCTCTCGAACGTGGTACCGGATCCCCTCCGCCCCGTAGCTCCGGATCACGAACCACAGCTTCAATGCCCGGAAGCGGCGACCGAGAGGAATGTGCCAGTCGCGGTAGTTGATGACCTGACCCGACTCCGACGCCTCGTCGCGCAGGTAGGGCGGGAGGATGCTCATCGTGTCGATGAGTGGCTTGCGGTCGGCGACGTAGAACAGGTTGCAGTCGAAGTTGGTGAACATCCACTTGTGCGGGTTGAACGTGTAGGAGTCGGCGAGCTCGAGACCGTCCTGGTGGTGGCGGAACTCCTCGCAGATCATCGCCGTGCCCGCGTAGGCAGCGTCCACGTGGTGCCACAAGCCGTATTCGCGGGCGATTTCTCCGATCGATCGCACCGGATCGACTGCGGTCGTCCCTGTGGTGCCGATGTTGGAGACAACGGTGGTGGGCTTGAGGCCGGCCGCCAGGTCGTCGACGATCGTCCGGCGTAGCTCGTCGGCATCGAGGGCATACTCGTCGTCGATACCGATGAGGCGCACCTGTTTGAAGCCGGCGATCTTGGCGCCTTTCTCGATCGAGGAGTGCGATTGGTTCGATGCGTAGAGGACCTTGGACTCTGCCGGCCCTTCGACCTGTTCTCTGGCGATGACGAATGCAAGGTGGGTCGAGTCTGACGCACTCATCTGGATGACTCCTCCGCCCGGACCGGTGGTCTTCCAGGTCTCGGGCAGCCCGAGGAGATCGACCAACCAGTCGGCAACAACGGACTCGAGCTCGGTGGCCGCCGGGCTGGTGGACCACATCATCCCCTGTGTCGACAGCCCGGCGGATACCAGCTCGCCGAGGATCGACGGAGGTGACGAGTTGGCGGGGAAGAACCCGAACCACCCCGGCGACTGCCAGTGGGTGATCCCGGGCATGATGATCTCGTCGAGATCGCGCATAACGTCTTCGAAGGGTTCCGGCCGCTCCGGCGCTGATTCGGGCAGCAGAGCTCTTATGTCGCCCGGCTTGACGTCGGGCGTGATGGGTCGATCGCCCACACTCTCCAGGTAGTCGGCGACCCAGTCGACCACCTCGTGTCCGTGCCGACGGAACTCGTCGAACGGCATATGGTACGGCGGCTTTGCCGCCGCGTCACGAGTCGCGAGTCGTGAGTCCTGAGAGCCGTCTTCGGGTCGGTGACCGGAGGCGGGCGACCGGCGGCTCATCTCAGATACTCCAGCAACTCTCGGACCATGAAAGCTGTTGCTCCCCACAGGATTCCTTCATCGAACTCGAAGAACCACATCTCAAAGCCCTGCCAGTCCTGGCTCGTCCACCGCGAGTCGTCGAGCAGGTCGTCCAGCAGGGGCTCGATGATGCTCTCCACTTCCGCCGGGTCCGGGACCAACTCGGCCGGCCGCTCGATCCTGGCGACCACCGGCACGATCACCCTGCTCGGATCCCGCGCCGTCAACGGCCGCAGTCCGCCAAGGATCTCGACGACGCTGTCGGAGGGAAGCTTGATCTCCTCCCAGGACTCTCGCTTGGCGGTGGCGATCGGATCCTCGCCATCTTCGATGGCGCCGCCGGGGAACACGACGTCACCGGGGTGCGTACGCATGTGCTCCGGTCGGGTGGTGAACACGATCCTGGTGGTTCCGTTGTCGTCGTAGAGGGGAACCAGCACGGCGTAGCGCGCATCCGGCGGCGCATCCACCGGAGGCAGCGCAGAAAGAGCTTTCCAGACGTCCATTCCACGAGCATAAGGGGATAGGCTTGCTCCCGATGGCGCGACACCTCGACTCTCGTCTGCGAACCACCCCGCGGTTCACGCTTCGTCCATTCCGGCGTAGGGACGTGGTCGCCCTGCACGAAGCGGTGTTGTCGTCGCAAAAGGAGCTCCAACCATGGCTGCCGTGGGCGAGTTCGTACGATCGATCAGTCGCCCAGCGATTTGTCCGCGACTCGGCCGCCGCCTGGGCCGAGGGCAAGGCCTTCGACTTCGCCGTCCGCACCTCGGGCGACCCCAACCACCACCTCGGGAACGTGTCGATCTGGTGGACGTCACGCCAGAACGGCATCGGCGAGATCGGGTACTGGATCAGATCCGACATGACCGGACAGGGGGTTGGTACCGAGGTGACGGCTCGTGCCATTCAGATCGGATTCGAAGAGATGGATTGCCACAAGCTCGTACTGCGCATCGCGGTTGGCAACGTCGGCTCGGAGCGGATTGCCGAACGCCTGGGGTTCACCTTCGAGGGAACCCTGCGCGACGAGGTCAAGATCGGAGACGAGTGGGTGGATCACACGGCGTGGAGCTTGCTCGACTTCGAATGGTCAGACCTGTATGGAAAGCTGAGAGCCGACGGGGTACTGGCGTAAGCCAGTCGAGAGTCAACAGTCAAGAGTCGAGAGCCAGAACGCGCAGAAGGGGCAGTCCCGCGGACCACCCCTCCTGCTCTGGACTCTTGACTCCAGACTCTGGACTTCTCTCTAGAAGTCCATGCCTCCCATGTCGTGACCGCCGCCGCCGCCGGCCATCGCCGGAGTATCTTCCGGCTGCTCTGCGACCAATGCCTCGGTCGTGATCAACAGGGCCGCAACCGATGCTGCGTTCTGCAGGGTCGAGCGAGTCACCTTTGCCGGATCGATGATGCCGGCCTTGATCAGGTCCGTGTACTCGCCTTTTGCGGCGTCAAACCCGACGTTGCCTTCCGTGTCATGGAGAACCTTGTTCGCCACGACACCGCCTTCGTATCCAGCGTTGACGGCAATCTGACGCAGCGGGGCCTCGAGAGAACGACGGACTATGTCGCGCCCGGCCTTCACGTCGTCGGAACCACCCCGGAGCTTGTCTATCGCTTCGATCGAGCGGAGCAACGCCACACCACCGCCAGGGACGATGCCCTCTTCAACGGCGGCACGGGTCGCCTGGATGGCGTCCTCGATGCGATGCTTCTTCTCCTTGAGCTCCACCTCAGTGGCTGCACCGACCTTGATGATGGCCACGCCACCGGACAGCTTGGCGAGACGCTCGGAGAGCTTCTCACTGTCCCAGTCGGAGTCCGAATTCTCGATCTCGGTGCGGATCTGCTTCACTCTGGCTTGGACATCCTCACGGCTGCCACCGCCTTCGACAATCGTGGTGTCGTCCTTGGTCACAACCACCTTGCGGGCCTGACCGAGCAGATCGAGAGTCACGTTCTCCAGCTTGAGACCCACTTCCTCCGAGATAACCGTCGCACCCGTGAGGATGGCGATGTCCTGGAGCTGGGCCTTCCGACGCTCACCGAATCCAGGAGCCTTGACGGCCACCGAAAGGAAGGTGCCGCGGATCTTGTTCACGACGAGCGTGGCAAGCGCTTCACCGTCGGTGTCCTCGGCGATGACCAGAAGAGCCTTGCCGGACTGCATGACCTTCTCGAGCACCGGGAGCATGTCCTGGACCGAGCTGATCTTCTGATTGGCGATCAGGATGTACGGCTCATCGAGAACCGCCTCCTGACGATCGGCGTCGGAGATGAAGTACGGCGAGATGTAGCCCTTATCGAACTGCATACCCTCCGTGAACTCGAGCTCGACACCAAAGGTCTGGCTGTCCTCGACGGTGATGACACCCTCGTTGCCGACCTTGTGCAGTGCGTCGGCGATCCGCTCCCCGATCACCAGATCGGCCGCAGAGTTCGCCGCCACGTAGGCGATGTCCTCCTTGTCCTTCGACGACACCGGAGTGGCGTTTGTCGAGATGTGCTCGACGACCCGAGTGACCGCCTCCTCGATGCCCACTTTCAGCTCCATCGGGTTGGACCCGGCAGCGACGAGCCGCAGCCCGTCGTGAACCATGGCCTGGGTGAGCACGGCCGATGTGGTCGTGCCGTCGCCGGCCACATCGTTCGTCTTGTTGGTGGCCTCGTAGGCGAGCTTGGCGCCCATGTTCTCGTACGGGTCCTCGAGATCGATTTCCTTAGCGATGGTGTAGCCATCGTTAGTGATGGTGGGAGCACCCCACTTTTTCTCCAGCACGACGTTGCGGCCCCTGGGACCGAGTGTCACCTTGATGGTGTCGGCGAGCTTGTCTACGCCGGTCTGGAGCAAACGGCGGGCCTCCTCATTGAAACGAAGTTCTTTTGCTGCCATGTATTTGATTCCTTCCTAGGCCAATATGGCGAGTACGTCGCGCGAAGAAAGCACCAGGTACTCCTCGCCATCGACCTTGACCTCGGTGCCTCCGTATTTCGAGTAGAAAACGAGGTCACCGACGCTCACGTCCATGGGGACTCGGTCCCCATCGCTGAATTCACCCGGACCGACGGCGAGGACTTCACCAAGCTGTGGCTTTTCCTTGGCCGTGTCGGGTATGACGAGGCCGCTTGTGGTAGTGGCTTCGTCCTCATCCTTGGGCTTCACGACAATACGGTCGCCCAGGGGCTTTAATTTCATCCGAACCCTCCTTCGTGGGGTCTAGCAGTCACGGAGTGCGACTGCCAAGGTTAGCACGGTTCTGGCACTCTCGGACCGAGAGTGCTAGAGGAGAGAGAAGGGTCTTCAGTCATCAGTCGTCAGTCGTCAGCCAGACGAATCCTCCAAGACCTTCCGGATCAGGGAGGCCAACATTCGCCGAATCGCCTCCGCTTCGCTTGCCATCTCAGCGTGGCGATCCGAACCGATGTAGCCGAGCTCCTTTGATAGCAGCAACTGGTAATCCAATTCGTTGGCCGATCCGGCAGCGATTTGTAAGAATCGTCCGTAATCGCGGGCCGATCCGCGCCCAGCGCCCTCGGCTATGTTTGAAGGGATCGACGTCGCACACCGCCTCATCTGAGTAACAAGACCGAACCTCTCGATTCGAGGAAATGCTCTCGTGGTGCGATAGACCTCAAGGGCCAGCTCGTGCGAACGTTGCCAAACTACGAGCTTACGAAAACTACGCATCGCCGGTAACCCATATCAGATCCCCGATTACGTTGGAACCCTTTCGGGCCGGGCTGAAGGCTGAGGGCTGAAGACTGAGGACTTTTGACTCAAGGCCCGAGTGCCTCGAGATCCTCCGCCTCGATCATGCCGACGACTACGCCGTCGTCGACCACCACCCACCGGCTGGCGCTGGAGCTTCTTGCGATCACGTCGTCGATCGGTGTGTCGGCGGCGATGATGTCCGCAGGGCCGATCGGGGACATCACGGATGCGGCACGACCGAGCTCGATCCGCGCCGGAGCGAGCCCATCGACCTCGGCTTGCCCGAGGATGCCGGTGACTCGCCCGTCGACCGCGACGGGGAGTGCCCGCAGATTTGGCCCCACCTGGAACAGCTCCGTCACCTCGGCGACACGCATCGTCCCAGGCACGGCATCCGGCGTTGCCCGCATCACCTCTCGAGCCGTGGCTCCCTCCGCCCGAGCGATGAGCTCCTCCTTCCTGCCGGCAGCGATGGCGCTGCGATAGAGGAACCAGCCCAGCAGCATCAAGATCAGGCCGGCGGGGTCGGTGCCAAAGATGAGGACGAGGAGGCCGATGCCGGCAACTCCCCAACCCAGCGCCTTCCCGGCAGCGGTCGCCAGTTGCGTTGCACGGATCCGATCTCCGGTCGACCTCCACAGCAGCGCACGCAGCGCCCGGCCACCGTCGAGCGGCAAGCCGGGTAGCAGATTGAAAGCTGCGATCAACAGATTGATGCTGCCGAGGAACCGCATCGTATCGGCCGTCGGCTCGTGCCCACCGGCCACCAGCGCCAGCACCCACAGCAGGCCACCCGCTGCTACCGACGCCAGCGGACCAGCCATCGCCACCCAGAAATCATCGGATGGCGTCGAGTCTCTATGGTCGATCATGGAGTAACCGCCGAACACCAGCAGCCGGATCCGGCGAGGGTGCAGCCCACGATTGGCAGCGACGATGGTGTGCAGAGACTCATGGAGGAGCAGCGAAGCCACGTAGAGCACGGCGAGGGCGAGGCCGAGGATGGTCGCAACCGACGCGGTGTCGTACGACGACAGGAGAGCCAGGTAGTGGAGCCAACCGAGAACCACGGCAACGACAAACACGGGGGCGTCGGCGATGACCTCCACCCCACGGATGCGCCCGAGGCGGATCGCGGTGCTCATGCCCCGAGGCGGATCGCGGTGCTCATGCCCCGAGGCGCATGGCGGGGTCCACGTCGGTGTCGAGCGCATCCGGCGTCGCTCCTGTGGATAGGCGCTCGACGCCGACGGCGGCGACCATGGCGCCGTTGTCGGTGCACAGGCTCGGCGACGGGACGTACAGGCTAACACCGCGCCGATCCGCCTCCTCGCTCAGCCTTTCCCGCAGGCGGCGGTTGGCCAGGACGCCACCGCCACCTGCGACGACCTGCGCCCCGGTGGAGTCGACAGCATTGAACGTCTTGTCGACAAGCACGTCGACGATGGCCTCCTGGATCGACGCAGCCACATCGGCTCGCGGTGGGAGCTTGCCCGCGTCTCTGGCCTTCTCCAGATAGGTGACCACCGCAGTCTTCAGCCCTGAAAACGAGAAATCATAGGGCCGGTCGGCCAGGGCCCTGGGAAACGCCACCGCATCAGGATCGCCGTCTTCGGATTCGGCGTCGATGGCGGGTCCACCTGGATAGCCGAGGCCCATGAATCGGGCCAACTTGTCGAACGCTTCGCCGGCGGCGTCGTCGATGGTTGCGCCAAGCGTTTCGTAGTCACCCCAATCCTTGACGTGGACGATCTGACAGTGACCACCAGAGGCGAGGAGCACGATTGCCGGTGGCTGATAGTCCTCGAACTCCAGCCTGGGAGCGAATAGGTGGCCCTCCATGTGATCGATGCCGAAGAACGGCTTACCAAGGCTCCACGCCAGCGATTTGCCGAAGGCGAACCCGACCATCAACGCCCCGACGAGGCCGGGGCCGCGGGTTGCCGCTACCGCGTCGATCTGATCCGAGTAGACACCTGCCTGAGACATCGCCTGGTGCATGAGTGGACGGATCGCCTCCACATGGGCTCGGGCGGCGACCTCGGGAACTACGCCACCGAATCGGGCGTGTATGTCGGTCTGCGATGCCAGTACCGATGATCGGACCTCGAGACCCTCAATGACGGCGACCCCGGTCTCGTCACAGCTGGTCTCGATTCCGAGGATGAGTGGGTCGCTCATGCCGCCTCCCCCAACTCGAAGCGGATCCCATCCAGCCGTTCCTGATACTCGGCGGCATCGATATCGAGGGCCCACATGACCACTGCGTCCTCACCCCGGTAGTAGCCGTGCCGCTTGCCGACCTCGGTGAAACCGAACCGCTCGTACAGCCGCTGGGCATTGGTGTTGCTCGCCCTCACCTCGAGGGTGAGGTGCCGCGATCCCGAGTCGAGGGCACGTTCGACGAGGGCGAGGAGGAGCCGGGTGCCGAGACGGCGCCGCCTCGCCTCCGGCGCCACCCCCAGGGTGGTGATGTGCGCATCATCGTCGACCAGCATCACCCCGCCGAAACCGACGATTCCGTCACCCTCGGTGACGACGAGGTAGACGCGTGTTCGCTGGGCCAGCTCGTCGCGGATGATCGCTTCCGACCAGGGCTCGTCGTAAACCTGATGCTCGAGCGCCACGATGGCGACGACATCGGCCAGGGTGGCGTCGCGGATCATCACCAGGTCTCCGTGCGGAAGGTTTCCCATTTGATATCCACATCGGGCTCGCGCATGTACTGGGGACGAACCTCAGACGGCTGTCCGAAGTCCTCTCGCCCCGACTGTATGGCCGCGATCTCACAGATCACATCGGCCGACGGATATCGAGGCCGGCCCATACGTACTCGGTGCAGACCCGACCAGATCGACTCGGGGAGGGCTTGCCAGTCGCCGACCACGAGCGAGTCCACCGCCTCGGCATCCAACCTTGCCCGGAACTCGTCTGGTCCGACGACCTCGGCGTCCCCATCGGGAGCGACTCCGCCTGGCAACGGTCGATACGGTGCCACCGCCACCTGTCCCCTCCGCATATCGACCACCGACCAGATCCTGCGGTGCCCCGTCGCCGCCCGCACCGCCTGCACGGTGAGCGAGGAGACGCCAACCAGCGGAACACCCAGGGCGGCGGCAAAGGCCTGGGCCGTCGCCATCCCTGCCCGGATCCCTGTGTACGGACCTGGGCCGTAGTCGACCATCACGATATCTATATCACTTGGATCCCAGCCGGTTCGCTCGAAGCAGAAGTCGATGGCGGGGATGAGAAACCCGACGTGGCCGCGTCGGTCGACGCGGACGTTCAGCGCGGTCAGGGCGCCGTTTTCTCCGAGCGCCACCGATGATGCCGGGGTCGCCGTTTCGATGGCGAGGACCTTCACGCGACCTCCTCGAGAGGTCGGGAGGACCACGACCCTCGCGGGATGAATCGGAAAGTGCGGCCGGTCTCCCCTTCCATGGAGATGTCGATGTCGAGCCGATCTTCGGTGACTGCCTGCGCCACGGCCTCGCCCCACTCGATGACGAGCACACCGTCGGCCGCTGATTCCTCGAGTTCCAGATCTTCGAACTCTGCGACCGATGCCAGCCGGTAAACGTCGGCATGGATGAGCTCGAGAAACCCGTCGTTGTAATGGCGGGCGATCACGAAGCTCGGGCTGGTCACCGGGACCGTGATCCCGAGGCCTTCTGCGATCCCCCCCGTCAGTAGCGTCTTGCCGGTGCCAAGCCGCCCGCTCAGCAGCAGGACGTCACCCGGTTGCAGGATCGACGCCAGGCGATGCCCGAGGGCAAGGGTCTCACTTGGAGCGTCGGTTCGAACCTCGATCATGGGGCCTCATTGACCGAAGAGGCCGAGTTGCTGCGGGTCATCCGCCGGTTGCGGAGGCGGCGTTTCCTCTTCTATGCCGGTGTCGGTGGCGAGGTTACCGTCCAACACGTCGCGGACGAGGGAGAAGTCATAGCGCATGTCCTCGAGCACCTGCCCCCTGCCCCGCAGGGCTGCAGCAGGGTGGAAGGTCGGCACCAGATATCGGCCCCACCACTCGTAGGCCATGCCACGGAGCTTGGTGATGCCGACCTCGGTTCTCAGCACCAGCTTGGTCGAGAAGTTGCCGAGGGTGACGACAACAGCGGGGTCGATCAGCTCTAGCTGGGTCCGCAGGTAGGCCTTGCAGGCGTCGATTTCATGGGGTCTCGGGTCCCGGTTGCCCGGCGGCCTGCACTTGACGACGTTGGTGATGTAGACGGCATCGCGGGTCAGGTCGATCTCGGCGAGGAGTTCTTCGAGGAGTCGTCCCGAAGGGCCGACGAACGGAACTCCCTGCTCGTCTTCGCGCTGGCCTGGTGCCTCCCCAACGAACAGCACATCGGCCTGAGGGTTACCGGCGCCGAAGACGACCTGGGTCCGGCCCTCGGCAAGGTCACACTTGGTGCAGATCAGCGCCTCGGTTTCGACCACCTTGAGCTGGAGGATCGGATCGGAGGACTGCGTGGTCACAGCGCACCATCGGGCACGGAGTTGATCGCCGATTCGATCGCTCGTCCTACCACAACAAAGGCCGCCTGTTGGATCATGTCGATGTTCGGGTCCGGCTGGTCTCCGAAGGACACCACGAACGTCGAGTCACCATCGTACCGGGTGTGGGTAGGGCGGATGCAAGCGCCCAGAGCGTCGTGGGCGCGGATCGCCATGCGGCGCAGCTCGTTGCGGTCGCCCACTCCTGCGTCGGTTGCGATACAGACCAGGGTGGTGTTCTCGGGCATCGGACCCACCGGCATCTCCATCGACGCATGCAGACCGCCGGTGAGCGGCTGACCCTCCAGCGAGAATACGTCACCGACGGCGTTGAGTACCACCAGGGCACCGACGGTTTCATTCTCCAAGCGGACGACGGCCGAGCCGACGCCGCCGTACCGCATCGAGTCGGGGCCGCGCCATCCGGCCACGGTTGTCCCCGAGCCTGCACCCACCCTGCCTAGGGCCGCGGGATCTTCGATGCGGGCGAGATAGGCGGTGGCGCCGTCTTCCGGGCCGGGCCGTCGCGCCACGTCCCCGGTCATCAGATCGAATACGATGGCTGAGAGCACGATGGGAACGGGTCCCCACGGGGTCGGAGCCCCCCTTCCTTCCTTCTCGATCTCGGCGGTGACTCCGTCGGCGGCGGCGAGACCGAAGGCCGATCCACCGGAAAAGACAAGGGCGTTCACCGTCACGGGTTTGATCGCGCTTCCAAGCGCATCGGTCTCGCGCGTCCCCGGCGCTCCGCCGCGTACGTCGACAATGGCGACGTTCGGTTCCGGGAAGGTGAGGACGGTCACACCGGTGGCGGCCTCGGCGTCGGTCGAGTGGCCGACGGCGACCCCTGGGACGGCGGTGATCGTCTCATTCTCCATCGGAGGACCCGGTGTACACGCGGGGTAGTCGCGGCCCGAAGTGGCACACGACCTCGTAGTTGATGGTGTCGAGGCGGTCGGCCCACTCCTCCGCAGTGATCTCTTCTGCCCCCTGCCGTCCGAGGAACACGACCTCGTCGCCGACGGAGACGGGATCGTCACCGATGTCGATAACCACCTGGTCCATCGTGATGGTTCCGGCGAACGGATAGCGCCGCCCATTGACCAGGACCTCGCCGCCGCGCGAGGACAGTCGCCTGGCGATGCCGTCTGCGTAGCCAATGGGAACGGTGGCGACACCGGCGTCGGACGGAAGCGGCCGGATCCTGCCGTACGAGGGTCTGGCGCCGGCCGGGAGGTCACGCACGTAGGACACCTTGGAGAGAACGCTCATCGCCGGCCACAGCGAAACGTCGGTTCCGACACCGGGGGTCGGACGCAGACCGTAGATGCCTAGCCCGACCCGAACCAGATCGAAGCGAGCGTCCGGGTAGTCGAGGGCGCCTGCGGTGTTGGCGGCGTGCATCATGTCGGGGATGATTCCCTCGTCGTCGAGTCGTTTACGGAATGCCCTGAACTCCTGGGCCTGATGTGCGGTGAACTCGGAGTCTTCGTCGGAAACGGCGAAGTGAGTCCACAGAGCTTCTAGTCGCAGGTGGTCGTGGTCGTCGATGAGACGAGCAACTGCGAACGCCTCCTCTGCGTCGGCACCGACGCGGTGCATTCCAGTGTCGAGCTTGAGGTGAACCGGGACCACGGTGTCGGCGGCCTCGGCTGACTCGGCCAGGGCGTTGGCGAACGAGGTCCGGTACACGGTGGGGGTGAGATCCCACGAGATCATGGTCGAGATGTCCCCTGCCTCCGGTTCGGCGAGGACGAGGATCGGGGCCTCGATGCCGGCCTCGCGTAGACGCACCCCTTCGGAGACCAGGGCCACGGCCAGCCAGGTGGCTCCGCCGGAGAGGGCGGCCTCGGCAACCGGAACGTCTCCGTGGCCGTAGGCGTCAGCCTTGACCACCGCGCAGAGGGCGGCGGGATCAACGGCGCGGGCAATGGCTCTGGTGTTCGCCGCGATGGCGTCGAGATCCACGGCGATCCAGGACTGGCGCATGCGCAGGAGGGTACTTCGTCGGGCCGTCGGCTCCCCACGTCGATCACAGTCCCGGTCCGGTGGTTGAATCGGGTGTGGCCACCGGGGATAAACGAACTTCGTTTTGGATTGCGATCGCTGGTGCCGTGGTTGTCGCCGCCGCCATCGTTGTCGCTGTCGTATTGGTCCTCCCACAGAGCGCGGAACCGGGAAGCGTCACCGATCTCGGGGTCTGGATCGAGACCGAGAGCTGCCCGAACGTCTTCTTCGTTGGCGCCCGCGGGACGGACCAGGACCCCGGCATCGGGCCCCAGCTCTCAGATGCCTACTCCATCTTCCTGACCTTCCTGCGTCCCGGGCCGGGTCGCGACATCGGAGTGGCGGTATATCCGCTGGACTATCCGGCGGCACGAGGTCGATTTGGCGACAGCTCCAAATACGAGGAGAGCGTCGCCGCCGGCGCCGGGGAGCTCCGAGCCGCCGTCGATGTGTTGGCATCGCAGTGTGCGGCGGCTCGCATCGTGGTGGCCGGGTATTCCCAGGGTGCGCAAGTGATCAGCGTCGCCGACCTCGCCAACCTCGGTGAGGCAACCATCGACGCCATGATCTTGCTGGCCAACCCCGTGTTCGTCCCGGACGATGCGACGGAAAAGGCGGGCGACTTCAACCCTGACCAGGGGGGCCTGGTCGGCCGCGTCTCTATCGACGGCGAGTTGGCCGGCCGAACCATCCAGGTCTGCTTGCGCGGAGACCCGGTGTGTCAGTCGGGATCTCTGGCGATCTGGGTCCACTCCAACGACTATTTCGGATCCGCCCTCGACCCCGCCGCCGAGTTCGCCGCCAACGAGGTCAACCCAAACCTGTGACCTTTGGCCGTCGTACGTGCTTAGAGACTCACTGAACGCGACCACAGACACGTACGACGTGGTCTTCCGGTCGACACCCTTCTCCTCGCCCTCCCAGCGTGGCACGGTGATACGCATGTCCGACCTCGATCGCGCTATCTCTCTCCTCGCGAGAGCTCAGCACGGCGTCTTCAACCATCGACAGGTCGTGGGCTCCGGTGGGACCAAGCGACAGACCTTCTACCGTCTCTCCTCTGGCGACTGGCTGTCGTTGGACCGAGGTGTCTACGCACTCGCATCGGCGCCGGCGACCTGGCGACGGCAGATCATGGCATCGGTGCTCAGCAAGAACCGGGCAATCGTGACCGGGTCGTCTGCCGGCGCCCTACACAACATCCCAGGTTGTCCGCTCGGCAGGCCGGAGATAACCGTCCCGTACTCGGGGAGCGCGGCGAGCTCGGTCGCAGTCGTTCGCCGACGTTCCGATTTCACTGCCATTCAGAGGGTCACGGTCGACGGGATCCCGACCGCCTCGGTGGCTGAGACTCTCTTCGACCTCTCCAATCGCCTCCCACGTCTCGGTCTCGAAGGAGCCGTCGACGACTGCCTGGTGCGGAACACGGTGAGCGTCGGGGACCTACATGTAGTGCTCGAACGGATCTCGGGATCGCGGCTCAAGGGCACCAAGGCGTTCCGAGAGACGATCGCCGGTCTCACCGACGACTACGTGCCGACGGAAAGCGAGCTCGAACGGATGCTCCTACGTGCCATCGACGACCCACGGGTACCGAATGTGAATCGTCAAGCTCGGCTCGCCTGGTGGCCGGTCTTGCCGCACCGGGTCGACGCCGTTATCCCCGATTGGAATTTGATCCTGGAATCCGACGGACGTGCATTCCACACCAAGCGCGCCGACTTCGAGCGCGACCGCCAGCGGGACAACCTTGCGGCTGCGCATGGGTACCGGGTCATGCGGTTCACCCATCGAGCCCTGACGCAGGACCCGGCCGCCGTGCTCCAGCTCGTCCTCAACGCAGGACAACAGACCTCGATGGCCTAGTCGTACGTGCTTGGAGTCACCCTCAGTGAGTACCTAGACACGTACGACGGAAGGGACGGTGCGGAGGTCGGGAAAAGCAGGTTTGGCGGGACTCTTGAAGCGGTGGGTTGGTTCCGTAGGGTGGAGGCATGCGGTGGGTGCGTTTTGTCGCGGCGTCGTTGGTGGTCGTGGGGTGCTCTTCGTCGACCCCGGCGACGACGCCAACCTCGGTACCGACCACGTCGACGACGACGCTGGCGACGACCACCACCGTGGACCGGATCACCGAGATCGAGGCGATCTACCAGGACCTCGAGGAACGACGCCTCGATGCGCTGTACCGGGGGGATCGGGAAGCGTTCCGAGCCGTTCACGTCGACAACGGATATCTAGAACGAAGCATGGAGCTGTTCGACGTGGTCGAGTTCGATGGACCACCGAAGGTCGATGTTGACGTCATCAGGGTGATTCACGACGGGGCAGAGTGCATCGCAGCAGAGACGGTGGTTGACCGCACTGATCGGCAGGTGACAAGCGATCCGACGGTCGAAGTGCTTGAGCTCCGCGGGGGCCGGTGGCTGATCTCATTTGTCGGGACAGGATGGATATGCAACGGACCGCACCCATTCGACACATAGCTCTGTTCCTCGCTGCGGTCAGCTGGCTGCTGGTGGGCCTGGCAGAAGGGGAAGAGTGCATACTCGACACAGAGCTTGACAGGTTGGTCTGCGACATCTCCGGCACCATCCCCGGCGACGATCCTCCTTCCGAGGAACCGGACGAGCAACCGCCTCGGACGCGGCCGCCGATCCGGTACCTGTACAGCACGGGGGAGTGTTACTACTGGTCCCGTATCCCGGGGGGTCTCGACGCTTGGGATCCTGCAAACGAGAACACCGTCTACGGCATCATCCTGTTCACTCCGGAGTGTGACCCGGCCATCACCGACCCGGACCCTGATCGGGCGTGGCGGGTCTTCCGCTCTTTCCCCCTGGCGGTCCCTGCCCCATCGTTCCAACCGCCCAACCACGGGATCACCGGTCTCCTCACCTACCTCGCAACGTCCGACCCGGCGACGATCACCCACAGCGAACTGTTGCCCGACGGCCGTCTCTTCGAAGTGCGTGCCGCCGTCGCCTCGCTCACGGTGGATTGGGGAGACGGCGCCACCACGACAGAAGACCCTGCCGTTGCGTTGCCGTTCCCCAACGGGAGCGTCACCCACACCTATCGAACCAAGACCTGCCCACCGGATTACAGGACAACACATCCCTCCGGGCAGAACTGTCACCCCACCCTGGAGGCGTACCCGGTCACCGCGACGTTCACCTGGTTCGGTGAATACCGGATCGGTGGAGCCTGGATCCCGATCGGGACCCTCGACCTGACCACCACCATCCTCTACGACGTCGACGAAGTCGTCGGGGTCCTCGTCGACCCCTAACCCGACCATCGTACGTGCTTAGGGTCACGCTCAATGAGTACGTAGACACGTACGACGGATCGGAAGAGCAGCAGTCTCCTAGTCGTGTTCCCCTACCGAGACGGCGAAGACGAGGGCTCGGCCGCCTTCGTAGGTGATCGTCACCTTGACCTCGTTCACACCGAGAATCTCCGCCCGCTTAGCGGCCGTCCCAGAGAGCTTGACCCGGGGCGGCCCGCCGCCGGTGATCTCGATGTCGGTCCAGCGCAGACGGCGCCACCCGGTCCCGAGGCTCTTCATCACGGCCTCTTTCCCGGCGAAGCGACCGGCCAAACGTGCCGACGGGTCCTTGAACCGATGCGCGTACTCCCACTCGTGGTCGGTGAAACACCGCACCCGGAACGAGTCCCCGTACCGATCGAGCAGCCGGCGCACCCGGCTCACCTCGGCGAGGTCTACACCCAGCCCGATGATGCGCATCGACCCGCTCCTTTCCAGGTGCTACTCGACCGTCACCGACTTGGCGAGGTTACGTGGCTGGTCGATGTCCAGTCCACGGAGCCTGGCAACGTGGTACGCAAGCAGTTGCAGCGGAACCACAGCGTTGACGGGCGCCAATAGGTCCTCGGTCTCCGGGATCCGGAGGACTATGTCGGCGAACTTGCCGATCTCGGTGTCGGTGTCGTAGGCGACGGCGATCACCTCAGCGCCCCGCGCCTTGACCTCCTGCACGGCCGAGATCGTCTTGTCGTAGACAGATCGTTGCGTGATCACCACAACTATGGGGACACCTTTGGTGACGAGGGCCAGGGTCCCGTGCTTCAGCTCCCCCGCCGGCATTGCCTCCGAGTGCAGATACGAGATCTCCTTGAGCTTCAGCGACCCTTCCATGGCAACGGCGTAGTCGAGCCCCCTGCCGATGAAGTACACGTCGTCGGCGTCGGCGAGCATCGCGGCAGCGGCGGCGATATCGTCGGTTTCTTCGAGGATGGTCTCAACCTGTGCGGGGAGCCGCTTGAGCCCCTGGGCGATCTGCGCCGCGCGATCGGCGTCGATGGCTCCGGTGACCGCGCCCAGCTTCAACGCCAGCAGGTACTGGCCGACGAGCATCGCCAGGTAGGCCTTGGTCGAGCCCACCGAGATCTCAGGCCCGGCCCGCGTGTACAGGATGTCGTCTGCATCCCGACTCAGGGTCGATCCAACCACGTTGGTGAGGGCGAGCAGCCGCGTGCCCAGCCCACCGGCCAGGCGAGCAGCAGCCAGGGTGTCGGCCGTTTCTCCGGATTGCGAGATGGCCACGGTGAGGTCACCCGACTTGACGAGCGGATCGGCGTACCGCATCTCGTGGGCGTACTCGACCATCGTGGGGAGTCGCAGCAGGCGTTGGAAGATCTGGGTCCCGACGAGCCCGGCGTGATAGGCCGTACCGCAAGCGGTTATCCATATCGTCCCGAGGTCTCGGACGAAATCGTCGTTGAACTTCACGTCCTCGAGCCAAACCGTCCCGTCCTCGTCGAGGCGCCCGGCCAGGGTCTCGGTGATCACCGCCGGCTGCTCGTAGATCTCCTTGAGCATGAAATGCTCATATCCGCCCTTTTCCGCCTGCTGGGCGTCCCAATCGATGTGCATCACCTCACGCTCGACGGGATCCCCTTCGATGGTCTCGATGATCGCACCTTCGGCGGTGATTGTGACGAGCTCATCGTCCTCGATGATGAGAAAGTCTCTGGTGCGGTGGAGCACCGCTGGGATGTCGGAGGCGAGGAACGTTTCGCCCTCACCAAGGCCGACCACGAGCGGGCTGATCTTGCGCACGGCGATAATGGTGCGGGGCTCACGATCGCTCATGACCACCAGGGCATAGGCACCTTCGGCGCGATCCACCGCAGCCCGCACGGCGGCGGCGAGGTTCCCGTCGTACTCGGCGGCCACCAGATGGGCGAGCAGCTCGGTGTCCGTCTCGGAGGTCAGCTCGACCCCGCTCGCCTGTAGCTCCTCCCGCAACGTCTGGAAATTCTCGATGATGCCGTTGTGGACCACCACGAACTCGCCGCTGGCGTCGGTGTGCGGGTGGGCGTTCAGATCACTCGGCCGTCCATGCGTCGCCCATCGGGTGTGGCCGATGCCAATCGTGCCGGTGAGCGGTTCGTCTTCGAGCAGGGCGGCGAGCTGGTCGATCTTTCCTTCGGCTTTGCGTACGTTGATTCCGTGGTCGTTGACGGCAACTCCTGCCGAGTCGTAGCCGCGGTACTCGAGCCGTCGCAGTCCGTCCATGATGATCGGGGTCGCGTCGGCAGAACCGACGTATCCCATGATTCCGCACACGTGCGCGTCCTCCTTTGGGCCATGACCGGAGGGCGCTGCGGGGTGAAACCCGCCTCACATCGGGGTGGTGTTGTCCCCGGGATCGCTCCCGGGTTTTACCCGCCCCGTCACGACCGTGAGCGGCCGAGAGGGCACCCGCCGACTGATCGATTCTCCCTCTCCCTCGTCACCTCGCCTCGGCGAGGGCAGGCGCTGGAAGGTTCTCCGGTCGGTTTGGTTTCTGTTGTATCGACAAGGGTAGCCGACAAGCTGAGCAGCGGAAAAGCGGAACTGAGTCGCACGCCCGCCCGGTCATCCTGTGGGCTCACCCCGGCGCATACGGGGTCTTCGACCCTGGGCACGCGACGGGCTAGCCGAGTTCGGCCTCAACGACCTTGGCCACCGAGCCGGCGACCGCGGCAGCCTCGGATTCGGTTGGTGCTTCAACCATCACCCGGATCAGCGGCTCGGTGCCGGAGGGGCGGACCAGAATGCGGCCACGACCGGCGAGATCCTGCTCGCCGGCACGGATCGCTTCCATGATCGGCCCGCTGTTCTCGAACTCCATGTCGGCGACGCGGACGTTGGTGAGGAGTTGGGGATACTTGGTCATCACCTTGCGCAGCTCGCGCAGAGGTCGACCGGTTGAGGCCATGACCTGCATCAGGCGCATCGCGGTCCGCAAACCGTCCCCGGTTGCCCGGTCCTCGAAGATTATGTGACCGGATTGTTCACCACCAAGCACCGCACCCGATGCCTGCATTGCCTCCAGGACGTAGCGGTCGCCCACCGCGGTCTCGATGACCCGCACACCGAGGGCTTCCATCGCCTTGTGGAAACCGAGATTGGTCATCACCGTGACCACGACCACGTCGTTCTCGAGCACGCCGCGCCCTGCCATCCACTTGGCGAAGATGGCCATAATGGCGTCACCATCGACGATCTCGCCGTCCTCGTCCACCGCGATCAGGCGGTCAGCATCCCCATCAAATGCCAGCCCGACCTTGCCATCGGCAACGGCGGCCAGGTTCTCCGGGTGCAGGGCACCACACTCCAGGTTGATGTTCATCCCATCGGGCTGGTCGTTGACGAACAGGGCGGTCACACCAAGCCGATTGAAGAGCGAGGGTGCTGCGAGAACCGCCGCTCCGTTGGCCACATCGACTACGAGGTCGAGCCCGTCGCCTGCGAGCTCGACTCCATCGGTGATGAGATCGACGTAGCGATCGATCGGGTGCGCCATTCGCTCCTGGCTTCCAACGTCGGCCCCGGTACCGAGGCTCCAGGGGTGTCCCTGGAAGTAGCGATGCTCGATCGCCGCCTCCTCGTCATCGGAGAGCTTGGAACCGGTGCCGCCGAAGAACTTGATCCCGTTGTCCGCCGCCGGATTGTGCGAGGCGCTGACCATCACCCCGTAACGGGAGCCGGTGTCCCTGACCAGCCAAGACACGGCACCCACAGGGATGATCCCGAGATCGATCGTGTCGATCCCCACAGAATTGAAGCCGGCGGAAAGTGCCGAAGCGAGCATCGGGCCGGACCGCCTAGTGTCGCGGCCGATGATCGCCTGGCCACGCTGCTGATCCCCGGCGGCGCGGGCGAGGTTGAATGCCATCTCGGCGGTAATATCATCGTTGGCAACGCCGCGAACGCCGTCGGTGCCAAACAGGCGCCGTTCCACGTCAGTCATCGCCGACCCCCCGTCGGAGAGAAATTACCGCTTGGTGAATTGCGGCGCACGCCTCGCCTTGCGAAGACCGTATTTCTTGCGCTCGACCTTACGGTCGTCGCGGCGGAGCATGCCGGCCTTCTTCAGTGTCGGCCTCAGCTCGGCGTCGATCCCGACCAGGGCTCTGGCGATGCCAAGTCGGAGGGCGTCACTCTGACCGGTCAGCCCGCCACCATGAAGGGTGGCGTGCACGTCGTAGCGTCCGACGTAATCGACCACCTCGAACGGCTCCTGGACCCGCCTCCGATACGCTTGCGGGAAGTAGTCATCAAGGCTCCTATCACCGTTGATGACGAAGGCGCCGGTACCCTCGACGAAGCGGACGCGGGCAACCGAACTCTTCCTGCGGCCGGTGGCCTGTATCAGTGGTTGTGTCATCAGGCTTCACCTTTTCGATACGTGAGGGTATACGGCTTCGGATCCTGGGCGCGGTGCGGGTGTTCGGCGCCCGCGTAGACCCGGAGCTTGCCGAGGGTCGCTCGGCCCAGCCTGTTCTTCGGGAGCATGCCCTTCACCGCGTTGACGATGAGTCGCTCGGGATAGCGTTCCCGCACCCTCTCCACCGTCTCTGACCTGATCCCCCCCGGGTACCCGGAGTGGCGGTAGTAGATCTTATCGGTCTCCTTGTTGCCGGTCACGGCAACCTTCTTCGCGTTGAGGACGATCACGTAGTCACCCATATCCATGTGAGGAGCGAATTTCGGTTTGTGCTTCCCGCGCAACAACTGGGCAACCTCGGAGGCAACGCGACCAAGCGGCACCCCGTCGGCGTCGACCACGTGCCACTCCCGCTCGATGTCGCCGGGAGTCGGCGAGAACGTCCTTTGCAGCTTGGCTTTCATCGGAAACCCTCGGGCGTCATGAAACCACCCCCAGCGGTCGGGGGCGGACCCGAATGCTATCGGTTCCGTCGGCGTAAGGCCAATGGGGTTTCGGTTCAGGGACGTTCACCTGGCACATCGGCGAGACGGGCGCTCGCCGCGGCGGCCTCGAGGGTCTGTCTGACGAAATCGACGTCGAACGGCATGGGTTCGTAGGTTTCCTTGCTCCACATGGTGCGAGGGGTGGTGAAGAATTCCCCGCCGTACACATGGAGCGCCGCCGTCCACTCCCTTGTCGGATTAGCGACCGAGTGCACAACGTCGGAACCGAGCATGACCACGTCGCGTTGTGTGATCGTCTTCCCTGTGTGGGGCTCTATCCGACCGTCCTCGAGGCGGCGGTAAAACTGGTTGTCCTCGCGGCCACCGTAAATGCCAATTACCGCCCACATGTTGTGATCGTGAGCGAAGAGGTCTACGCCTGGTGGCCAAACGATGTGAAGTGCAGTCAGCTCGTCGGACCGGTGCCAAATCGTCATCATCGGGCTCACCGTCCGGTCGCCCACCTCGGCCTCGATGGCCGACGGATTGGCAACCGTGCGATCCACGATCTCCTTGACCGCGGCATTGGAGCGACCACCCGACCGCACTGCAGCCAAACACTCGGCAACGAATTCGTCCTTATCGAACGTGGCCATGGGTTCCTCCTAACGGCCCATATCGGCCGCGCGCTGCTATTCGACCGCAATCGCCTTGTCGGGCGTCAGGAGCTCATAGAACTCGATCCATGAGTCCTCGGTGAGGTCGCGGAGTTTTTGTCCGAGGCTGCCCGTGTCGGGGGATTCGTTGTCGCCGCGATACGGCGACTCGATCACCGGTGCCGTCCACTCCATGTAGACGACATCGCGTTCACCCGGCAGAGTGCCCCCGTTGAAGTAGACACGAACGGGCTCTCGTTGACCACTCGCTTCGTAGATCTCCCCGACCTCGGCGACGATCGACGCCACGCGTCGCGCCTCGCGACGCTTTGTCACCCATACCCGCTTGATCACGTACACGGACACCCTCGCTCTCGGTTGCGAGCGACACTAGCCATCGGGTTGATGGGGATGGGCTACGCAAGGTGTGGCTCGGGCAAGTGCGGGAAAAATCGGTGCACTTCTATGGAGACGACCGGTCACCTATCGGTGCGCGCTCCGGGTTCACGGCCTATCCCTCCTCCCCGCCTTCGGCGGAACTCCCCTCAGGAAAACCCCCCTCCCCGCCGTTTGGGCAGGACTCTCCGCAACAGGCGGAGAAACGAACCGAATCCAATCCGGCGGCTCGAGCGGCTCTGCTGGGTAGCCAACCGCCATCAGCGTCAACCCCTGGGGCGGAGCCGCCCCACCACCTGTGGAGCGGTCCTCTGCCGCGAGCATGGCGTTGATCTCCGTCGGGGAAACACGTCGGAGACCCACGTCGACCAGCACAACAACCAGTCCTCGCACCATCTGATGACAGAATGCATTGGCGGCAATGGCGAACTCGACGAGGTCCCCGCGGTGACGCCAGGAAGCCCACTTGACCTCCCGCGTCGTCATGGCACCGGCCGCGCTCCGGCAAAACGATGCGAAATCGTGTGTACCGACAAGGAGGGCCGACGCCTCGTTCATCGCATCGACATCGAGCCGTTCAGCGACGTGCCAGGAGGTGCGGGCCTGCTGCGGATCGTGGACCGTTCGATTGAGCACCTGATATCGATAGGCGCGGCCGGTTGCGGAGAACCTGGCGTGGAATCCGTCGTCGACACGCCGGAGCTCGAGGATCGCGATCTCCTCGCCGAGTTGAGAGTTGAGGCTGCGCAGCACCCGCTCGGTGTCGATCTCCACAGCATGAGTGAAACCGATGACCTGGCCGGCGGCGTGCACGCCACGATCGGTCCGGCCCGCTACGGAAGTGCCGACCGGTCCAATGTGATGAGCGAGGGCGGCTTCGAGCTCTCCCTGCACCGTCCGCTGATCGGGCTGAATGGCGTATCCACGAAAGCCCGTGCCGTCGTACGCCACGTCGAGGCGGTACGTCGGCATGGCTAGAACACGCTGAAACCGCCGAGAATCGCCTGGATGATGATCCAGCCCACAAGCCCGCCGAAGGAGGCGACGGCAGCCCGGCTCAACGGCAGGTCGGCGATGTAATGGGTACCGTATGCGACCACGGCAAGGAACCACAGCGACCCGAGCACGGAAGCAATCGTGTTGTTGTCGATGACGATTCCGGTGAAAATCAGTATCACCAACGTCGGGAAGGCGAAACCGGCGAGTCGCAGGTAATACGCATAGATGCCGTCGCCGCGGAACAAGTACTTGGCCACCGCAAAGACGATGGCGCTGTACACCAGCCAGAAGATCGCGGTACTGACCAGGGCGCTGATCGTGCCGGTGAACCCAGAGACGAAGCCGAGCAGCGGAGTACCCCCGGCGATCAGGAACAACACTTGGGTGATCACGACCAGGATCAGCGCATCGCCGGTTGCCCGGTCGTTGAACTCCATCCATACGAAGGCTTCACGGTCGAAGCGAATCGCCCCGATCAGCCGCTCTAGCACGCCTCCCAAAACACATCCCCTCTTCAGGACCGACGGGTGTTACACCAACTCGATGATCGCCATCTCGGCGCCATCGCCCTTGCGTTGTCCGATCCTGATGATCCGCGTGTATCCGCCGGGTCGATCGGCATAACGCGGTCCTATGTCGTCGAACAGCTTGGTGACCGCATCGTTGTCACCGATCTTGGCCAACACCAGCCGGCGGGAGTGGAGATCACCGCGGCGGGCCTTGGTGATCACCTTCTCCGCGTATGGCCGTACCTGGCGTGCCTTGGCGTGCGTCGTCGTCACCCGCTCGTTCTCGATCAGCTGGGCGGTGAGGTTGGCCAGGATCTTCCGCTGATGGTGCGGGCTACCTCCGAGACGCGGACCCTTCTTCGGTCTCGGCATCAGACGACGATCTCTGGCTCCGCGTCTGCATGCGAATGCAGCGAGAAGCCCAACTCGTCGAGCTTGGCGACCACTTCCTCGAGAGACTTCTGCCCGAAGTTGGTGATGTTGAGCAGATCATCTTCGGTCTTCTCGATGAGCTCGCCGACCGTCTGGATCTGGGCGCGACGCAAGCAGTTGCGCGGTCGCTCCGAGAGATCTAGCGCCTCGATGGGGAGGTCAAGGTGCTCCTGACCAGACACCTCGGCCTGCACGATCTCGTCGAGTTCGAGTGCGTCGTAGTCGTCGAGATCAGCGAGCAGTTCGAACAGGTTGCGCAGCGTGCCTCCAGCAGACGACATGGCCTCGTTCGCCGTCACCGACCCGTCCGTCTCGACGTCGAGGATCAGCTTGTCGAAGTCGGTCATCTGACCCACCTGCGTGCTGGCGACCTGGTAGGCGACCTTGCGCACCGGGGAGAACATCGAGTCGATCGGGATCGCACCGATCACGTCCCCGGTCTTGTTCTTATCTGCGCTTCGATAGCCGACACCGCGGCTGGCGCTCATCTCGGCCTCGATCTTTCCCGAAGCAGACAACGTGGCGAGGTGGAAGTCGCCGTTTACGACCTCGACGCCTGCAGGCACCTTGAGGTCGGCCGCGGTGACTTCGCCCTTGCCCTTTACAGACAGGTACAGGGTCTGCGGTTCGTCGACCTCGATCCGGAGCACCACCTGCTTCAGGTTGAGTATGAAGTCGACGACGTCTTCGACGACCCCCTCCATGGTGGAGAACTCATGGTCGATCCCCTCGATGCGTACCGAGGTGATGGCGGCACCGGGAATGCGCGACAGGAGGGTCCTGCGCAGCGTGTTCCCGAGTGTGTAACCGAAGCCCGGTTCTAGCGGCTCGACGATGAACCGCGAGCGTGTGTCGTTGACGGTCTCTTCCTCGACCGTGGGTCGCTGCGTGATCAGCACGGAGTGACTCCTTTACTTTGAGTACAGCTCAACGATGAGCTGTTCTTGGATTTCAGTGTCGATCTGCTCTCTACTTGGCAGGTCCTGGATCGTTATCGTGCGGGCGTCGGTGTCCACCGTCACCCATTCGGGAACGGCGCGGTCCAACGTGTCGATCGAATGCAGGATTGGCAGAACCTCGAGGCTCCGTTGCTTGACCGACACCACATCGCCTGCGCGAACCGAATACGACGGGATGTCTACCTTCTTGCCGTTGACCTTGAAGTGCCCGTGGTTCACCAGCTGTCGTGCCTGCGGGCGGGTACGGGCCAGCCCGGAGCGATAGACGACGTTATCGAGCCTGGTCTCCAGGATGACGAGCAGGTTGGTTCCGGTTATCCCCGGGCGGCGCGCCGCCTCGCGGTAGTAGCGCCGGAACTGCTTCTCCAGCACTCCGTACATGAAACGCAGCTTCTGCTTCTCACGCAACTGGATCTGATACTGGGACTCCCTGATACGGCGCCTGCCGTGCTCGCCAGGCGGGTAGGGTCGGCGGTCGAAGTATTTCGCCTTGTTCTCGTCGAGGAGCTGCCGGGCGCGGCGGCTGACCTTGGTTCGTGGTCCCGTATAGCGAGCCATCGCTAACGGCCCTTCCGCTTCTTGGGCCGGCATCCGTTGTGCGGCACGGGTGTGACGTCCTTGATGCTGGCCACTTCGAGGCCCATGTTCTGCAGGGTCCGGATGGCGGTCTCCCTGCCCGAACCGGAGCCGCGCACAATGATGTCGAGCTTGCGGATCCCCATCTCGCCGGCCTTCCTGGCGGCCTGCTCCGCCGCCACCTGGGCGGCGTACGGGGTGGACTTTCTCGAGCCCTTGAACCCCACCGATCCGCCGGAGCTCCAAGCGAGCACATCGCCCTTGAGGTCGGTGATGGTGAGAATGGTGTTGTTGAAGCTTGCCTTTATGTGGGCCTGGGCGTGTGCCAGCTGGCGCTTGCCGCGGCGACGTCTCGGTGCCGGAGCTGGATCGGCGTCCGCCGCAGCCGCTTCCAGGGTTGCCTCCGGCGAAGGAGCCGCCGGGGTCTCCGCTGCCGGCATCACCTCCGGCGTTGCCTCTTCGGGCGCGGCCTTCTCGGGCGCGGCCTTCTCGGGCGTTGCCTTCTGAGCTTCCTCGTCGGGCGCGTCGGGTGTGGTGTCTGACGGGGTTGTCATGTCTTGGTGACCCTCTTCTTCCCGGCGACCGGTGGTCTGCGGCCCTTGCGGGTTCTGGCGTTGGTGTGGGTGCGCTGCCCGCGTACCGGGAGACCGCGCCGGTGGCGCAGGCCCTGGTAACTGCCGATCTCGATCTTTCGCTTGATGTTCTGCGACACCTCGCGGCGCAGATCGCCCTCAACGCGGTAGTTGCTGTCGATGAAGTTGCGGATGGCAACGACCTCGGCATCGGTGAGGTCGCGGATCCTGGTGTCCGGGGGGACTTCGACGGCCTCGAGCATCTGCTGGGAACGCGTCAGCCCGATACCGTGGATGTAGGTCAAGCCGATCTCGACGCGCTTGTCCCTCGGAAGATCAACTCCTGCGATACGTGCCATCGATTACCCCTGCCGCTGCTTGTGCCGCGGGTTTTCACAGATCACCCAGACGCGCCCATGGCGTCGGATGATGCGGCACTTGTCGCACATCTTTTTCGTAGAGGCTGAGACTTTCACTGGATCCTGCCCCGGTTGGCGGTGACGTGGCGGCGGCCACCGTTACGAAACCGAGGTCCCGCATGGAGTCGACCGTCTACTCCGGCGACCGAAAACGCGGCCGCCGATATCACCGACGTCGTTCTTACATGAGAAAACGAACCCGTTGCCGGGTCGCCACGCGATTGTATCTAGTTTGCTGCGATAACGGCGAATTGGGACCAATCAGCCACCAGTCCCCGGCCACCAGCCAGCCAGCCAACCAAGGGTTCCCAGGGCGATATATCTACCTGTTCTGTTGCAGCACATCCCTGACACATGTCGCGGGTCTTCCCTGACAGTGTTGGGGGTATGTGGAGTGAGATTGCCATGAGTGTGCGTCGTGCCATCGCGGAGGCGGATGTGTCGACGTTGAATG
>JADFIY010000117.1 GCA_022566415.1 Acidobacteriota bacterium | reverse complement strand
ATCGCAAACTCACTGGTGTCGTCGATTGCCCCACCGTCGTCGTCTCCCGGGATCTCATCGTCCGGGATGTCTTCGTCAGGGATCTCTTCGTCTTCCTCGATCTCCTCGATCTCGTCGGCGGCATCGGCGGCATCGTCAGGCTTGCCGCGGGCAAAGGCCACCCAGTCGCTCACCTCGGCGGACACATCGTCACCTTCGACGAGCCCTTGGTACCCGTCGGGAGCGTCGTCGCCACCACCGTCGTCGAGCCAGCCGTCGAAGCCGGCGTCGGGATCGGTGGGCTTCAGATGAGGCTCATCGGCCGGCGAGGCATCGGAATCGGTGTCTTCGCCGGAGTCACGTTCGGTCATATCGAAGGACAGTACTTCAGGGTCGGTGTCGTCCTCGTGACCCTTCTGCGTGTGTGCGTCATCCGGCATCTGGTCAGACCTCGAGCAGCTCTTCCTCTTTTGTGGCAAGCAGCTCGTCGAGCTTCTCCACGTGACGATCGGTCATCTCCTGGAGCGTCTTCTCGGCCCGGTGGATGTCGTCCTTGGAAACATCCTCGCTCTCGATGCTGTCCTTGGAATGCCTGCGCACGTTACGGATGGCGACGCGGCCTTCCTCGGCGAGCCCGCGAACCATCTTGATGAGCTCCTTGCGACGCTCCTCGGTCAACGTTGGGAAGGTAAGACGAATCACGTTGCCGTCGTTGGACGGGTTGAGACCGAGGTCGGATTCCTGGAGCGCTCGTTCGATATCGCCGATGGCCGACTTGTCGTATGGCTGAACGACGAGCAGCCTCGCTTCGGGAACGGTAAAGCTCGAAATGTGCTCGAGCGGGGTTTCGGTGCCGTAGTAGTCAACCGTGATCCGGCTCAATAACCCCGGATTGGCCCGCCCGGTCCTGATCGTTGCAAACTCATGGCCGGCATGCACAACCGCCTGGTCCATCTTGCGGTCGGCTTCTTCCAGCAAGGCATCGATCACGGCGCCTCCTAGTGCACCAGCGTTCCGACGTCCTCCCCGCGTACGGCTCGTTTGATCTCACCGGGACGGTTCATATTGAACACGCGGATCGGGATATCATTGTCCATCGCCATCGTAATGGCGGTCGTATCCATGATCCCTAGCCGTCTGGATATCGCATCCATGTGACCAAGGTCGGAGATGAGGGTGGCATCGGGATTGGTTTCCGGATCGTCGTCGTAAACTCCGTCGACGCGCGTCGCCTTGAGCACGGCATCCGCCCCGATTTCGGCGGCCCGCAACGCTGCGGTCGTGTCGGTGGTGAAGAACGGATTCCCTGTCCCCCCGGCAAAGATCACGATCCGTCCCTTCTCCAGATGTCGGATGGCGCGCAGCCGGATGTAGGGCTCGGCGACGGCCTGAATGTTGATCGCGCTCTGCACCCTGGTCGGTGCCCCGGCATGCTCCAAGGCGTCGCGTAGGGCGAGGGCGTTGATCACGGTCGCCAGCATCCCCATGTAGTCGGCGTTGGCCCGGTCCATGCCCTCTGCGGCTGAGCTCAGCCCTCGGAAGATGTTGCCGCCGCCGACAACGATGCCGATCTGGTGGCCTTCGCTCCGCACAGTTGCGATCTCCTCGGCGACCCTGGCGACCACCTCTGGGTCGATTCCGTATTTGAGCTCAGGATCGGCGAACGCCTCCCCTGACAGTTTTAGGACGACTCGCGCCACCTCAACCTCCTTCGCCGACGGCGACTCTCGACACTTCGACCACTCCGATGTTCTCACCCATGGTGGCAGCGAGCTGGCTGACCAGGTCGCCGACGGTGCCATCGAACTGCTCGGACTTGATGAACACCTGGTCGTACAGAACGTTGTCGGCGAAGAAGCTGACGAGCTTGCCGTTGACGATCTTGTCGATGATGTGCTCCGGCTTGCCTTCGTTGGCAGCCTGGGCTGCGATGAGGCGCTTCTCTTCCTCGACCACCGCTTCTGGCACGTCGTCTCTGCTGATCCACTGGGGTCGGGCGGCGGCGACGTGCATGGCGATGTTGTTGGCGACCTTCTGGAACTCGTCGCTCTTGGCAACGAAATCCGTCTCGGACCCCAGCGACACCATGACCCCGATCACGGGACGACCCGCCTGGCGGTGCAGGTAGGAGCCGATGGCGCCTTCGGTCTGGGCGCGATCGGTGCGTTTCGCCGCATCGGCAATGCCCTGCTCCCTGAGTATTTCCTTCGCCCGGTCCATGTCACCGGCTGCCTCAGTGAGGGCGCGTTTGGCGTCCATCATCCCGGCTCCGGTGGCCTTGCGCAGCGCCTGGACGTCCTTGGCGCCGAAGTCGGTCACGCCTTCTCCTTTGCCGCAGGGGTGTCCTCATCTGCTCCATCCTTGGCGGCACCCACCAGCTCCTTGTTCTTGGCCTGGCGCAGCTCCGTGCCCTCTTTGGCGGCCCTCGCCATCACGCCGCTCACCAAGTAGGCCGTGCGAATCGCATCGTCGTTGCCGGGAATCACCAGGTCGATTGCATCGGGATCACAGTTGGTGTCGACGATGGCAATGAGCGGAATCCCGAGCCGGTGCCCCTCCGCCACCGCGATGTGCTCCTCGATGACGTCGATGACGAACAGGGCATCGGGGACCCGTTTCATGTCACGCACGCCGCCCAGGACGTTGTGTAACTTCTCCAGCTCCCTGTGCAGCTTCAACCGTTCCTTCTTGAGGAGCGCGTCCATCTCGCCGGATTCCTCCATCCGCTCCAGTTCGAGCATGTAGAGGATGCGTTTGTGGATCGTGTCGAAGTTGGTGAGCATCCCACCGAGCCAGCGGTTGTTGACGTAGGGCATGCCAGAATCGGTTGCGGCCTCCTCGATCGCCCCCTGTGCCTGCTTCTTGGTTCCGACGAACAACACCTCGCCACCGTCTGCGGCGATGTTCTTGACCAGCTCATACGCCTCTTCGATGATGGTGAGGGTTTGCCGGAGATCGAGAATGTGGATCCCGTTGCGTTCCGTAAAGATGTACGGGCGCATCTTGGGATTCCAACGACGGGTCTGATGGCCGAAATGCATCCCGGCCTCGAGCAGCTGCCGCATGCTCACCGCGGACATGAGTTCCTCCTCGTTCGGGTTGTGCCTCCGCCCACCCGGAACACCCCGCAGACCCCGTACGAGGCCCGACCACTGGGGTTTGTAGTAGACGTGCGAATTTCGCAGCGAGTGTACCGGGATAGAGTCTCAAGTCGCAGGTCGCAGGTAAGACCCGGCGTCTTGCGTCCAATAGCGAGTCTCAGGTCGCAGGTCACAAGCAGAACCGCCTGGTTCCGTCTTGCGTCTTCCGTCTTGAGTCCTGTGTCTTGTGTCTTGCGACTCAATACGGCGTTTCGATGAACCGGTTCCTCAGCGACAGGACCGCCTTGGTGTGGATCTGGCAGATCCGCGACTCGGTCACGTTCAGGATCGACCCGATCTCGGCCAGGGTGAGCCCCTCGAAGTAGTACAGAGTGATCACCAGCCGGTCTCGCTCCGGAAGGCGATTGATGGAGTCGGCCAACATGTAGCGGGTCTCTTCCTTCTCGAATGAGCCCCCTGGGTCGAGCGCGGCACGGTCGGCAACGACGTCGCGGACCGCCCCCGAGTTACGCTCCTCCGGGCTCAACAGCTCGTCGAGGGCGACGAATCCGAGCGTCGATAGCTCACCGAGCTGGTCTCGAAGCGCCCCGACCGACAGGTCCATGTGCTCGGCCAACTCCTCATCGGTCGCCGAGCGTTGCAGCCCGTGCTCCAGCTCTGCCATCGATCGCTGGATCTCCCGCGCCCTGGCGCGCACCGAACGGGGCACCCAGTCCAGCGCCCGCAGCTCGTCGAGGATGGCGCCCTTGATCCGGTTCACCGCATAGGTCTCGAACTTGTAACCGCGTTCCGGCTCGAACTTGTCGATGGCATCGATCAGCCCGAACGTCCCATACGACACCAGGTCCGACGATTCCACGTTGCGGGGCAGACCCGATCCGAGTCGCCCGGCGACGAACTTCACCAGCGGGGCGTAATGGAGGATCAAGCCCTCGCGGGCGCGTTCGTCCCCGCTCTCTTTGAATTCGTCCCAAAGCGCGGCGAGTTCGCTCTCTCCGCGCTCATGCACGGGGGTGACTGCGCTCATAGGTCTTCCTGAGATGTTCTCGCGTGACGGCAGTGTAGATCTGAGTCGTGCCAAGCTCTGCGTGTCCGAGCAGATCTTGAACGGAGCGCAGATCGGCCCCGCCTTCCAATAAATGGGTGGCGAACGAATGTCGCATCGCGTGCGGGAAGGTGCCCACCCTGTTGGCAACGACTCTGCGGACCCCTCTGGCATCGAGCGGGCCGCCGCGTACGCCGATCCACAGGTGGTCGCTTGCGGCGTCGCCGGCAAGCAGATCACGGCTCCGTTCCACGTAGGCGTCGATCGCCACCCGCGCCTTGTCCCCGATCGGCACGTCCCTTTCCTTGCCACCTTTGCCGACGACGCGGAGGAAGGAGCCTTGCCTGATATCATCGACGACCAGCCCGACCAGTTCGGAGACCCTGATCCCGGTGCCGTACAGCAGTTCCAGGATGGCCCGGTCTCGGAGTTCTACGGGATCCTCGCCGTCGAGGTCGTCGAGGATCCGGCCCAGGGAAGTCGCAGGGATCGCCTTGGGAAGCGTCCCAGGGCGCTTCGGTTGCGGCAGGCCGGCCGCCGGATTGGTCGCGATGTCACCGCGGCGGGCAGCGTCGGCGAGAAAGGCGCGAACCGCAGACGCCTTCCTGGCGATGGTGCGCTTGGCGTAGCCCCGGGTAGACATTTGAGCGAGAAAACGGCGCACGGTGCGGCGATCGACCTCGGAAATATCGTCGATGCCGAGCCGGCCGCACAGGGTCCCGAATTGCTCGAGATCCCCTGTGTAGGCCTCGATCGTGTGCGGTGAGAGCCCGCGCTCGACTTCGAGACGGCGAAGATAAACAGAAATAGCCCCGTCGAGCTGGCCCCGGCTCATAGGCCCATGGTGGCTCGATTCGGTGTCGAGGTCAACGATTCGCCCGACCCATTCCCTGACTAGTCCGAACGACCTAGTACGCGGCGGATTCGGACCTCGCCCTCCAACCCCCGCTGTTGAAGCGTGCGGCGCACCGCGGCCCGGCCGACCAGGGCGCCTCGCTCGCTCTCGGGGTCGGGCGATCACCCACCCGCCAGGTCGTGGACCAGTCGCAGCTC
This sequence comes from Acidobacteriota bacterium, assembly GCA_022566415.1. Taxonomy (GTDB): domain Bacteria; phylum Actinomycetota; class Acidimicrobiia; order Spongiisociales; family UBA5794; genus JACZST01. The sequence goes on along the minus strand of JADFIY010000117.1, from coordinate 2,924 downwards.
TTCGACCAGATCGTCGGGGGCGAGTACTGGGAACGCACCGTCCCGGATCAGCAGGTTGCATCCCTCCGATGAGGCGCGGTCCACATCACCGGGCATGGCGAACACCGCGATCCCGTACTCGGCGGCCCTGACCGCGGTGATCAACGCACCACCCGTGCGAGCCGCCTCGACGACGACCACGGCCGCAGCCAATCCAGCGATGATCCGGTTGCGTGGCGGGAACCGCCACCCATCCGGCGGTGAACCTGGCGGGTATTCGGTGACGATCGCACCTGCGGCGTCGAGGATCTGTTGGCCGAGACGCTCATGTTCCCGCGGGTAGGCGACGTCGATGCCGCAGCCGAGTACGACGACCCCGACGCCACCGACATCCACCACGCCGCGGTGGGCCTCGCCGTCGATACCGCGGGCAAGACCAGAGATCACCGGCCAGCCGGCTTCCGCCGCCGCCTGTCCATACGCCCGCGCCAATTCCAGGCCGTAAGAGGTACAGCGGCGCGTCCCCACGATGGCGACTCCGGGTTGCTGCGGCAGCCGGCCGCGCACGAACAGCAGGTCGGGGGCGTCTTCATATCGGTCGAGATGAGTCGGATAGTCGGACTCACCGCGGAACAACAACGACACTCCGAGGGATGCAACCTGTTCACGCCGAGTGGCAGCATCCACACCGGCTGCCTCACGAACATGATCGGACGCCTTGACCCTCCCCCGCTGTATCGCCCGCAGCGCACCTGTCGCACCGTCGAACCGCTCCCGGAGCTCCCAAGCCCGGTCCGGATGGAGCCCGGCGAAGGCGAGGCGTAGCCGATCGTCGCTCATAGCCTGGCGTCCCGAAGCATCGTCGCCTCTTCAATGTGGGCATCATCGACGGCGTCGACTTGTGCCAGATCGGCGATGGTTCGGGCGATCTTGCGGACCCGATCCCAGCCCCGGGCGGTCAACCCGTTGCGTTCGGCAGCGTCGCGCAACGCTCGATCGGCACCGGCCGTCCATTCCAAGCCGTCCAGGTCGCCACGACCCAGATCCCGGTTGAGCCGACCCCGCATCTCTCGCTGGCGACGCCGCGCCGTCGCCACCCGCTGCGCGACCACGCCCGACGTCTCCCCCCGCGGGCCGGTCAGCTCCGATATCCGCAATCTCGGCACCCGGACCTGCACGTCGAGCCGGTCCAACAGCGGCCCAGAAAAGCGTCGCCGATACCGTGACGTCGCCGCCTCGCCACATATGCAAGGCTTGATACGATCACCCTCGAACCCACAGGGACAAGGGTTGGTCGCCGCCACCACCTGAGCCCGGCACGGGAACTCAACCGATGCGCCCTGGCGCGCCACCACCACCGAACCATCCTCGACGGGTGCACGCAACGCGTCCAGCAGCTGCGGCGGAAACTCCCCAAGCTCGTCGAGAAACAACACACCCCGATGCCCCAACACCACCTCACCGGGCACAGGCACACCGGAGCCTCCCCCGATCAGAGCAGCCAGTGACGCCGAATGGTGCGGCGAGCGAAACGGAGGCAGGGTCGGATCCGGCCGGTGCAGCCCGGCTGCGGCCCAGGCCAAGGCGACCTCGTGTGACTCATCGCCTTCGAGGGGTGGCAGCAGTCCGGGAAGAGAGCGGGCCATCATCGTCTTGCCGGCTCCCGGCGGACCAACGAGGAGGAGATGATGCCCTCCCGCCGCGGCAACCTCGAGGGCCCGCCGTGCCAGCGGCTGGCCGCGCACGTCGGCGAGGTCAGGCACATCGACCGTTGCCACTTCAGGTACGTCGACCCGCTCGCCGGGTTGGTTCCCCATCGCCACCGCCACGGCCTGGGCGAGCGTGCTCACCGCTTCCACTCCGAGATCGTCCCGACCGGCGGTTTCGGCGGCGGACTGCAGCGGCAGCAGGCACCGTTTACCCAGGCGCTTTGCCACCAGGGCAGCGCCGAGCCCGCCGCGGGCGGGCTTGATCGAACCGTCGAGCCCAAGCTCGCCGAGGGCGACGACATCGGTGACGCCGTGGAACTCGGGATAGGCGGCGGCGAGCACCCCGAGCGCAATCGGCAGGTCATAGGCGGATCCCACCTTGGGCAGATCCGCGGGTGACAGGTTGACCACGACCCTGCGGTTGGGGAAGGTCTGCCCGGCGGAGGCGAAGGCGGCGCGGACCCGCTCCTTGGCCTCGCGCACCGCGGCATCTGGTAACCCGACGACGATGAACACGGGCTTGCCCCCGCCCCCGACGTGGGCTTCAACCTTGACCGGGCGGGGCTCGACGCCGACAAGAGCGCTGGAGATAACGGTGGCGTTCATGGCTGCACCGTACGGACAGGGTACGACACGAATGTGGTGGGTCCAACCAGGCCCGGAGCGCGTTCCACATCATCCACCGCCGCGGACTCCCTGAAGACCAATACCTGGCGATACCCAACGCACGGGAAGAGCAGTTTAATCGGATGGCCGCCAAACTGCAATTGGAACATAATCCGGTAATTTGCATTATCGGAAATCAGAATAGCGGTAAGCTTCCTGGTGACGTCAACCAGATTTACGCGGATTTCGAAATTGGTAGTACCAATAACCTCGTAGACCAACTCACGCGGGAACACATCGACGCGTTCTTTCTGGACACCAATTCAGCTAGAGACCTGGTCAACTTGGTAAACTTGCTCAGTGTCTACGGGCTTGATGCCCCAGTTCTCATGGGAGATCAGCTAGACTGCCGCAGTCGCGGCACCGGCCATCGTCTTTGACACGAACTATACCACCACATTTGGCGCACTGAGATTCTGGGTATTGCTCTTCGAATAGTCGTTTGATATCTGAAAGGTAGGATGTTCCACCGGCCTCGCGAAAGGCTTGTATAGGCGACCGTTCGGCATTTTCGCCGTGTGGATACGGGCCACCCAGGGCCTCAATCCTCTGCTTGTACTCCTGCGGGAT
>JADFIY010000116.1 GCA_022566415.1 Acidobacteriota bacterium | reverse complement strand
CACCTGCTCCCGCTCGCCTCGATCTACATGTTCATCGGCGTCACCGGCGTCATCGTCGCCGACGCCTTCATCAGCTTCCTCGCCTACGGCAACACACGTTTCAGCTGGGGCACCATGCTCTACTTCGCTATCTCTTTCCCTTCCCCCCACGGCGACGTCATCCCGTGGAAACTCCTCATCGCCGGAGGAGTCGCCGTATCTCTATTCGCCGCCGCCTTCTACATGATCGCCGTCGGACTCAGAGCAGCCACAGACGCAGACTCAGAAACGACCGCGTGAGGCGCCGGTGTCGGCGAACCGACCTGGAGGCTGGCCGGCGCAGGCGCATCCAGATTTGCTCATCAGAATTGGAGGAAGGCGGTTCACACGCATCCTTGGCACACGACTGGCCGCGTTGCCGAGGCGGAGGAATCTTGAGTGAAAGCGATGCGCGGCCGTATCTGTTGATCGATATTGACGGAGTACTGAACCCGTTGACTAGGGGTACAAAGCCAGCCGGGTTCATACGCCACGAAATGGCGGGCTACGACGTGTGGCTAAACCAACAGCATGGCGCTTGGCTCAAGGCATTGGGAACCTGGTTCGACCTTGTCTGGGCGACCACCTGGGAACACGAGGCTCGGTTGATCGCGACCGTGCTCTCGCTACCTCTCGACATGCCCGTTATCGAATTCGACCGGGACAGCCAGGACGAAACCTGGAAGCTCAACGATGTGCGCCACTTTGTCGGTGATCGGCCCTTCGCGTGGATCGACGACGACTTGTGGAGCGACGCCCTCGACTGGGCCGAGGAGCGCAGCTCACCAACGCTCCTGGTACGCGTTGCGCCACATCGAGGCCTAACGCAATCTCATGTTGAACGCCTCGAGGTCTTCGGGCGCAGTCTGATGGGCACCACCGATCGCGATCCCGACGATCCTGGATGAGCCCATGACGCCCTGGCCGGCGTCAAGTCGGCGCGTGGCCGGCCGTGAGTCGATCGGCCGAGGCCGCCAGGACGCGCATAGGACGCGATTTATCGCGAAATGACGCAAATTGACGAATGTCAATGAGTGGCGTCGGCAGCTAGAAGCAATGCGCTGATCCAGCCGACCGCAGTGTCCTCAATCTCGGCAACGAAGACGACCGAATCACTGTCGAGATCACCGAGCTTGGCGGTGAAGTACTCGACAAGCAGCTCGCCTGTGGGGGCCTGAAACAACTCCGCACTGAGTTGGACGTAGTAACGGCCGCCGTCGGTCCACGCACGCGCCACGGCCGCACCATCCGCTGGTACAGCGGCACGGATCGCGGTCGTTCCCATGACCGTCACGCTAACGACTGGCCCTCGCCTTGGCTCGCCTGTAGGTTCCGCAGCGATGGTCGAACACGCCGACCGCTGGAGCCGCTGGCTGCTTCATGACCGCTTTGGCGGCGACGAGCTCGCGCTGCAGAGAACTCTCGAGTACCTCGAGCCGATACGGGACCGTGTCCTGGCTGCTGCCCGCATTACGCCGGGGAATGAGGTGATCGATGTTGGATGCGGCGACGGTTTGCTCGGATTCAGCGCGCTCTCCCGAGTGGGGGAGAACGGCGAAGTGATTTTCAGCGATGTGTCGGCTGACCTGTTGGACCGCTGTCGCCAGATCGCCGCAGAACTAGAGGTATCTGATCGATGCCAGTTCATCCAGACACCTGCGGAGACTCTCGACGGTATAGCGGACAGCTCTGTCGATGTGGTGATGACCCGCTCAGTGCTCATCTACGTCGAAGACAAGGCCAGCGCCTTCAACACGTTCCGCCGGGTGCTGAAGCCAGGCGGACGCATCTCACTGTTCGAACCGATCAATCGTCGATACACCGAACTTAGCCGGGACAGCCTGTTCGGCTACGACGCCGCCCCAATCGATGACCTCGCCACAAAGGTACGCGCCGTTTTCGAAGCAGCAGCACCCGCCGATGGGCCGATGATGGGCTTCGATGAGACGGATCTGTTTCAGCTCGCTGAGTCGGCAGGTTTCTCCGACGTCACGGTGACCCTGCAGCTCTCCAGCACCGACCGCCCCCCGTTTGCCGGTGTGCCATGGAACGAGTTGATGAAGATCAGGCCCAATCCGCACGCGCCCACGTTCGGTGATGCGATCGACCAGGCGCTCAGCCACGAGGAAGCCAGCCGCCTCTCCTCATATTTCGCTCCCCTCATCGACGATGAAGCCGGTGGTCGCTTCCGCAGCGCAGACGCGTACGTCGCCGGGGTGAGCCCCAGCCCGTAGCAACCGCCCCAAATCTCGACCAAGAACGCCCAAACCCGATGGTGCTCGCGAACGGCACCTCGGTGGGCGCTATCTGACCGACGGTCCTGCTCGAGTGGAGTTATTGAGGACGCTGGTTGATGCTCGATATCGCTCCGGCCGGTGAGTGATCTGGAGTCTCCAAACACAGCCTGGTCCGGCGTGGTTGGCTCGTTTGACACCGACGTTCTGAGTGCCGCCGTCGCCTCCGGTACATTCCGGCTGTGCACGACGACAACGGCTATCTCGACGAGCGAGTCGCCGCCAGGTACGACGAGTCCGCTGCGGAGATGTTCGATGCGGGGATCGTCGGCCCGGCCATCGACTTCCTCGCCGAGATCGCCGGAGGCGGACGCGCGCTCGAGCTCGGGATCGGAACGGGCCGGATCGCGCTACCGCTCGTGCAGCGCGGAGTGCCAGTGTATGGGATTGACCTGTCGGAGGCGATGGTCGCGAGGCTGCGCGCGAAGCCAGGCGGCGAAGACATCGGTGTGACGATCGGCGACTTTGCGACGACCGAGGTAGAAGGGTTGTTCTCCGTCGCGTACCTGGTCTTCAACACGATCATGAACCTGACGACGCAGGCGGCACAGGTCGAGTGCTTCCGCAACGTGGCGGCGCACCTCGAGCCTGGCGGCTGCTTTGTCATCGAGGTAGGCGTTCCCGGGCTGCAACGGCTTCCGCCGGGCGAGACCATCCGCGCCTTTGACGTGAGCGAGACCAGATGGGGGTTCGACGAGTACGACGTCAAGACGCAAGGGCTCACGTCGCATCATTTCGAGATCGTCGACGGAAGAGTCGAGCGCCTCTCGATTCCCTTCCGGTATGTGTGGCCCTCGGAGCTCGACCTGATGGCGCAGCTTGCCGGGATGAGGTTGCGCGAGCGCTGGGCCGGGTGGAAGCGGGAGCCGTTCACGAGCGAGAGCCGCCAACACGTGTCGGTCTGGGAGCAGCCAAAAATCTAGGCCGCATTTCTCGAGGCCACATTTCCGACCACAGGATCCCGGATAGAAACATCCGCAGCGGCGAACCGAGCCCGTCGGCACATCCGGCTCGTCGCCAGACCGACCCAGGTGCTATCAGTTGACTTGGCTGTTGCACGTTTTGCGGACAAGATCGATGAGGGGCTGGACTGCGATGTTTCCCTTCGTGACGTCTGGATAATCGTCTAGCGCACAGCATCGACAGGATTTGGCTATATCTCAGGGCACCAGGGGTCAAGTCCGTTACAGTCAATATTGAGGGAGGCAAGGATGATTCTCGTGACCGGAGCCACCGGGAGGACGAGTGGTGAGGTGGTCAAGGCGCTGCTCGCCAAGGGTGAGCAGGTTCGTGCTTTGGTTCGTGACCCGCAGACAGCGGGGGCGATTCAGGGACCGGGTGTCGAGCTAGTGGTAGGCGATTTGGAGAAGCCTGAGACCTGGGATGCAGCGACGCAGGGTGTGGAGAAGGTCTTTCTGCTTTCACCCGAGGGCCCGCAGATGGCGGAGCTACACGGCAAATTCGCCGATGCGGCGAAACGCGCTGGAGTGCGCCACCTGGTGCGCATGTCGATGCTGGTCTCGAATCCGGACTCACCCCTCGCCATCGCCAAGTGGCATGGAAAGGCGGACCAGAGTGTGGCGGATTCAGGCATCCCGTACACCATCATCAGGCCCGCCCCCTTCATGCAGATCATTCTGGGCTCTGCCCGCATGATCGCGTCGGATGGGATGTTCTCCGGCGCGCAGGCGGATGGGAAGGTCGGGGTTATCGACACTCGGGACATCGGCAACGTTGTTGCCACGGTCCTGACCAGCGACGGGCACGAAGGGAAGACCTACCCCCTCACCGGGCCCGAAGCCCTCTCCATGGGTGACCTGGCAGGGAAGCTGTCCGCCGTCCTTGGCAAAGAGGTCAAGTATGTAAATGTGTCCCAAGACAAGGCCAAGGACGACCTGATGGCCATGGGCATGCCCGACTGGATGGCCGATGGCTGGGTGGCAATCGCCATGATGATCAGTACTGGTGCTGCCAACATGGTGACGCCCATGGTGCAAGAGGTCACTGGCAAGGAGCCCGGGAGCTTCGACCAGTTCGCCAGAGACTTTGCAGATGCGTTCAGGGTCGGGCAGCAGTGATCTTCATACCGCGAACGCTCGGAGCGACGTAGGGTTCGAAGAAGGACGAAAAGGTCGGGTTATGAGTTCCTCGCCGGCCACGTCGGCTCGTGACGGTCGATGCCGGAAAGTGTTGTGTAGCAGGGGCTTTCGCCGATCGACGCTGTCGGGGTGTGATGGCAAAACGGCTCATATCGGCCATCCGTTAGAAGAATCGCGCTCCTCCGGATCGACCTGGGCGCGGCACCTCTGCGTTCGCTACGAATCCGAGTCCGATTGAGGCACCTACGGTGTCAACTGCTCCAGCAGAGCCCGGATGGCCTCGACGGGGCCGTCTTTGCTTTTCGCTAGCCCGGTGGCTCGACCCGACAGGGCAGCGTGAGCCGCCCGCTACAGCCGGGGGAGCCGCGCTCGAGATGCCGTTCTGGCTGGGTTGGACGAAGCTCGTTGATATTGATCTAGATGAGCGATCTGTGCCCTGCTATCGCGGCGGCATCAGACATCGGAAAAACTGCGAAGCTGCTGATCCGAAGCCAGTGTTACAGAACATCGGGATCGAGTCTGCGATGTGCGCCGCCGGATTCTGAGGAGTCGGTTACTCGAGGCTGTGCGGTCGCTGTTGCAGATCGGGAAAGCGGTGGCCGACTCTGAGTCCTCGCGTACAATGCCCAGATACAGCTCGACAAGATCTTCAAGGCCTACGATATCCGCGGTCGTATTGACAACGGCGAGCTTGACGAAGGCGTCGCCGAAGCGATCGGCGCCGCGTTCGCATCGTTCGTCGGGACCCCTCGACTCGCCGTAGGCCGTGACATCAGGATCTCATCGGGCGCATTGGCGGATGCCTTCATCGCCGGGGTCACGTCCCAGGGCATCAACGTCGACAATGTGGGCGAGGTGGCCACCGACATGGTCTACTACTACTCGGGCGCCCACGCGATGCCGGCGGCCATGATCACAGCCTCGCACCTACCTCCCGAGTGGAACGGGATCAAGCTCAACGGAGCAGGGGCAGCTCCAATGTCACGCGACACGGGCCTGACCGAGGTAAAGCGTCTCACGATGCACCCTCCCGCCTCGACTACATCCCGAGGCACGGTCTCTTACCACGATATCCGTAAGTCGTACGTAGACCACCTATACGGAATCGTCGATGCCGATCGCTTCTCGAACCTCCGTGTCGCGGTCGACACCGGCAATGGCATGGCTGGGGTCATCATCGAGCAGGTTTTCGAGCGGATCCCAGCCACCCTGACCGGCCTGTACTTGGAGCCGGACGGCACGTTTCCGAACCACCCCGCCGATCCGCTCCGTCCTGAGAACCTAGAGGATTTGATCGGACTCATGAGGGAGCAACCCCACGACCTGGGCGTGGCGTTTGACGCGGATGCCGATAGGGCGGTCTTTGTGGACGAAAAACTCGCGCTCTTGTCCGGCAGCACCACAACGGCGATCGTGGCGCACTACTTTCTCACCAGGGAACCGGGCGCCACCATCGTGCACAACGCTGTCGTCAGCCGGGCGGTGCCCGAAACGGTGCGGCGCTCCGGCGGCCACCCGGTCCGTACCCGGGTGGGCCATTCGTTCATCAAGGCTGTGATGGCCGAGAGCGGCGCCGTGTTCGGTGGCGAGCACTCCGGTCATTACTACTTCCGTGAGAACTTTCGCGCGGACTCGGGCACTCTGGCGATGCTGGTTGTGCTCCTTCTCTTGTCTGAAGACGGCCGACCCCTGTCGGAGCTTCGCAAGGAGTTCGATCCATACAGCCAGTCAGGCGAGTTGAACTTCAAGGTCGCGAACACGCAAGCGTCCATGGAGGCCGTCGAAGCCGCGCTCGACGGCCAGTCCGATTGGCTCGACGGGCTCACTCTGGAATGGGAAGACCGCTGGTTCAACCTCCGTCCTTCGAACACCGAATCGCTCCTCCGTCTCAACATCGAGGCCCCCGACCCGGAGACGGTCGCTTCCCTCACAGCCCAGGTATCTGCCATCATCGAAGCAGCGGGCGGTAGCCGCGCTTGATACCTTGCCGAGATCCATGTATACCGCAATAGGTTGTGCGAACTACAAGAAGCCGCCGCTTGAATACATCCTCGAGCGCGCCCCGGACCTTGAACCTGGGACCATTTGACGTTGATGTCTCCTGAGCTGATTGGCTCGTCCGGGTCCCACTACCATTCATTCCCGGTCGCCGAAATGACCCAATTGCTGGCCCGCGACCGGACCCGCTTCGGGCAGCGGTCTGATCGGGCCGGCGCCGCCATCAACTCCATGCTTGACAGCCACAGAATGGCCGTGGCGTGATGACACCTCTGCGGCTCGGCCCAGGGCTATGCGATCTCAAGCGAGCGCCATGACCCGGAGGACTGTCTACCCGCTCGTGCTCGACCCCATTCTCAAAGAGAAGGTGTGGGGAGGGCGGCGGCTGGAGCACTACGGCAAAGTGCTGGCCGCCGGGTCGCACGTGGGGGAGAGCTGGGAGGTGGCCGACATGCCCGCCACCAGCCCCTCCGGTGGGGGTGGAGACGAGGCCCGGTCTCTCATCTTGAACGGCCTACTCGCGGGGAGGCGGCTGCACGACGCGGTGGTGGAGTGGGGTAGTGCCCTACTCGGTGATGTCCTGCTCACGCCGAACGGTGACTTCCCTCTGCTGGTAAAGCTGCTCGACGCTCGCGAGCACTTGTCCGTCCAGGTGCACCCCACCGCCGCCTACGTCGCTGCCCATCCCGGCGCGCACCTGAAGGAGGAGAGCTGGTACGTCGTCGAGGCTGAACCGGGTGCGTACCTTTTCAAGGGATTGAAGGATGGGGTGACCCGCGACACCTTCGTCGCCGCGGTCGCCGGCGGATCGGTGGCCGAGCTGTTGAAGGCCTGGCCGGCGGTTCCCGGAGATGTGTATCACCTGCCCAGCGGGACGGTGCACGCTCTCGGCGCCGGTGTGTTGGTGGCCGAGGTGCAGACGCCCAGCGATACCACCTTCCGGATCTACGACTGGGCCAAGGAGTACAACCGCGCCGGTCGGGAGTTGCATGTCGATGCGGCGCTGGCGTCTATGGACTTCGGCCCGGCGGCCGGGCCCAACCGCCTCCCGCCCGGGGAAGGGTTCGCACGGCTGGTGGAAACGGACTACTTCTCCATCTGGGAGGTTCGCGGTCCGGCAACCTTGAAGCCGCCAGCCAAGGAAGGGTGCGAGGTTGTCATGGTCCTCTCCGGTGAGCTGACGCTCGACGCCGTCGACGAGTCCTACGTTGCGGTAAGACTTGCCGCCGGCAGCACGGCGGTGCTACCGGCCGCCGCAGGGCCTGTTACTGCTTTTCGGGCAGCAGCGGACGTCACCTATCTCCGTATCCAGTTGGGGCCCCGCCAACGCGAGACGACCGCTGCCGGTGGGCCGGGCACCTGACGCTCTCCGCGGATCGCTTCGCTTCGGGGCCGTCACGTGCTTCCGAGACTGGGCCTGCCGATCGTCCTCAGCCCCGTTGGGCGTCCTCAGTTCCATGCAGTCCAGGTTTCCGTAGGGCGAGATTCAATGCGACGACGGCACCACCTCACTTCCTCCTTGAGACGTTCTTTGGACCATAGAGCGGCTGATGCGACGTGGGGGCCTTCCAGGGTGGGGTGCGGCAAGACCCGTCGTACTTGGGCGATACCGACGCCTGAGCGCCGGTCTGAGCGGCCACATCCGCCGGGTCGGGGGCCGGAGGTACCCTCGGTTGTGTTATGTCAGCTGTGGACCAATGACCAACCGACTCCGGGTGGCGATGCTTGCCCCGATCTCG
>JADFIY010000115.1 GCA_022566415.1 Acidobacteriota bacterium | reverse complement strand
CCTGGCGCGGGTGGCGTCGATGTTCGCCCAGCGTGCCTTCAACATCCACTCGCTGGCGGTTGGCCCAACCCATGAGGAGGGCCGGTCGCGGATCACCCTGGTGGTGGACGCCCCCGACGTCGAGCAGTTGTCCAAGCAGCTGTACAAGTTGGTCAACGTCCTCAAGGTAACCGAGCTGGCCCCTGACGAGGCCCTGGAGAGCGAGATCATGCTGGTGCGCATTGCCGCCGGCCCTGACGCCAGGGGGACGGTTGTGGAGACGGCATCGATGCTCGAAGCCACCCTTCTCGACCTGGGACCCACGTCGGTCACGTTCCAGGTGGCGGGCGACCCCGTGAAGCTCGCCCGGTTCCTGGAAGTGATGGAGCCGTTTGGCATCGTGGAGCTGGTGAAATCCGGCCGTGTCGCCATTGCCAGGGAAAGAACACGCGCCTCGGCCCGCGCCGCTGGATGAGAGGAGACCCCATGACCGCCAAAATCTTCTACGACGCAGACACCGATCCCGGCCTGATCACAGCCAGGCGGGTGGCCGTGATCGGATACGGGAGCCAGGGCCACGCCCACGCCAGGAACCTGGCCGACTCCGGAGTCGACGTGGTGGTCGGGCTCCGCGAGGGATCGGGCTCGTGGGCGGCAGCAACGGAAGCCGGGCTGTCGGTTGCCGTGCCTGTCGACGCAGCCGAGTCGGCAGATCTGGTCATGATGCTGGTCCCGGATCAGCATCAGCCGGCAGTGTACGCCGAGCTGCAGGGGCACCTGCATCCAGGCGACGCCCTGTTCTTCGCCCATGGCTTCAACATCCACTTCGGGTACATCACACCCCCGGACGGCGTCGATGTCGCCATGGTCGCTCCCAAGGGCCCCGGACACCTGGTCCGTCGCACCTTCGAGCAGGGAAGCGGCGTTCCCGCCCTGGTCGCCGTCGCCCAGGACGCCACCGGGAAGGCGCTGCCTCTCGCCCTTTCCTATGCCCACGGCATCGGCGCCACCCGCGCCGGCGTCCTGGAGACCACCTTCCGTGAGGAGACCGAGACCGACCTGTTCGGCGAGCAGGTCATCCTTTGCGGCGGGGTATCCGAACTGATCAAGGCCTCCTTCGAGACCCTGGTCGACGCCGGATACGCCCCAGAGTCCGCCTACTTCGAAGTGCTCCACGAGCTAAAGCTGATCGTCGACCTCATCTTCGAGGGCGGCCTGAGCTGGATGCGGTACTCGATCTCCGACACCGCCGAATACGGCGACTACACGCGGGGGAAGCGGATCATCACCAAAGACACTCGCCAGGCGATGCGGGAGATCCTTGCCGAGATCCAGTCCGGCGAATTCGCTGCGGAGTGGGTGGCAGAGAACGCACAGGGTGCCCCCAATATGCTGCAGCAGCGTGACCGGGAGCGGGCCCACCCCATCGAGCAGGTAGGAGCCCAGTTGCGCCAGATGATGCCGTTCCTCGACGAGCAGCAGACCCCGTCATGAGGTGGCTCACTTCCACCCCGGGGTTGTTGGCGCTTACGCGGCCGGGCAGCCAGCGCAGCTGACCCGGCCTCTCGCACCAAGCCGACTACGAACGAGGAAGTGAGCCATGACAGAACGAGTAACCATCTTCGACACCACCCTGCGCGACGGGGAACAGTCGCCGGGTATCGCCCTCAACACCGAAGAGAAGCTGGAGATCGCCGGCCAGCTCACCCGACTGGGAGTGGACGTCATCGAGGCCGGTTTTCCCGCGGCTTCGGACGGCGACTTCGCCGCCGTCCAGGCCATCGCCCGTCAGATCGAGGGACCGGTGATCGCAGCCCTGGCGAGGGCGACCGCCACCGACGTCGACGCCGCGTGGAAAGCGATCGAGGACGCCGCCCGCCCGCGGATCCACGTGTTCATCGCCACCTCTCCGATCCACATGTACCACAAGCTGCAGATGGAGCCCGCCGAGGTGAAGGAAGCGGTGATCGAGGCGGTGACTAGGGCGCGCAGCCTGTGCGACGACGTCGAGTTCTCCCCTGAGGACGGCACCAGATCGGACGCCGACTTCTTGGTCGAGGTGTGTCGCGCCGCCGTTGCCGCCGGGGCAACGACGATCAACATCCCCGACACCGTCGGCTATGCCACTCCCGGCGATTTCGGACGGCTCATCGCCAAGGTGGTGGCCGAGGTGAAGGGCGGCCGCGACGACATCGTGATCTCGGCGCACTGTCACAACGACCTGGGCCTCGCCGTCGCCAACGCCCTGGCCGCAGTCGACAACGGCGCCAGGCAGGTGGAAGGCGCCATCAACGGGATCGGCGAACGGGCGGGTAACACGTCGATCGAGGAGATCGTCATGGCACTGCAAGTCCGATCGGACGTCTATGACGTTGAGACCGGTGTCACTACCACCGAGCTGTACCCGACGTCGCAGTTGGTATCCGAGCTCACCGGCTACCCGGTCCAGTTCAACAAGGCGGTGGTCGGCCGCAACGCCTTCGCCCACGAGTCCGGAATCCACCAGCATGGCATCCTGCGGGAGCGCAGCACCTACGAGATCATGGATCCCGAGGCCGTCGGTCAGGCCGGCACGGTGCTCGCCCTCGGCAAGCACTCGGGACGGGCCGCCTTCCGCGACGCACTCGAGAAGATCGGCGTCGAGGTCGAGGGCGAGGCCCTGGAGGATGCCTTTGCCCGCTTCAAGCAGCTTGCCGACCTCAAGGTGCAGTTCACCGACCGTGACCTGGTGGCCATCGTCGATGAGCAATCATCCGCCGAGGATCTGATCGAGCTGCTCGCCGTCCACGTGTCCGGCGGCACGACGGTGACGCCGCGGGCGAAGGTCCGGGTCCAGACCCGAGGCATGGAGTTCGAATACGACACCGAGGGTGACGGCATGGTCGACGCCATATTCGAAGCGGCCATTGCTGCGTTCGGCGTCGACGCGACCCTGCTCGGCTACAACGTGCGCCCGTTGACCCCGGGCTCGGATGCGATTGCCGAGATCGAGGTGACGATGCGGATCAACGGCGGCGTCTACAGCGGCATCGGTGTGTCGACCGACGTCGTTGAGGGGTCGGCGCGGGCGTTCATGGCAGCGCTCAACCGGGCCGCTGCGGCAAACGTCGCCAAGGAAGTAGCGGCAGCGGCTAACGAATGAGGATCGCCGTGGTCGGCGGAGACGGGACCGGCCCCGAAGTCGTGGCCGAGGCCCAGAAGGTGCTCGAGGCGGCGGCCCACCGGTTCGGTCTCGACCTCGGATACGTCCCCATGGACCTTGGCGGATCCCGGTACCTACGCACCGGCGAGGTCCTGACCGACGCCGATCTGGAGCAGCTGCGATCGGTCGACGCCATCCTATTCGGCGCCATCGGACACCCTGAGGTGGCTCCCGGCGTGCTGGAGCGGGGTCTTCTGCTCCGGATCCGGGGCGAGCTCGATCAGTACATCAACCTGCGGCCCATCAGGTTGTATCCGGGAGTGGCCAGCCCGGTGGCAGCATTGGGTCCCGAGGACGTCGACATGGTGGTGGTGCGGGAGAACTCGGAGGGCCTCTACGCCGGATCGGGTCGCACCGAAGCAAGAGGCACTCCGAACGAGGTGGCGATCCAGGAGTCGGTCAACACCCGCTCCGCCATCGAACGCTGCGTCCGCTATGCCTTCGAGCTGGCCAAGGGACGCCCGCGGCACCTGGTCACGCTGGTTGGCAAGACCAATGTGCTCACCTACGCCTGGGGCCTGTGGGAACGGGTCACCGATGACGTCGCCGCCAAGTACCCGGAGGTCAGCCTCGACTATGCCCACATCGATGCCGCCTGCCTGTGGCTGGTCGAGGATCCCGGTCGGTTCGATGTCATCGTCACCGACAACATGTTCGGCGACATCATCACCGACCTCGGCGCCGCCATCCAGGGCGGCCTTGGCATTGCCTCGGGCGGCAACATCAACCCGCACGGGGTCTCTATGTTCGAGCCGATCGGGGGCACGGCACCCGGTTTCGAGGGGACAGGAAAGATCAACCCACTGGCCGCCATCGGTGCCGCCGCCATGTTGCTTGCCGAACTCGGCGAGACCGAGGCCGCAGACGCTGTCGAGCGGGCCGTCGCCGAAGTTGCCGGCTCGCTTCCTTCGCTGCGGGCGGGCGAGATGGGGCTGACCACCTCGGCGGTCGGTGACCGCGTCGCCTCCCTGGTCGGCGGCTGACCCTCGGACGAATCTAGCCGGGCGACTCACATGTATATCCGCCACGAAGTTGAGGACTACGCGAGATGGAGGAATGCTGCGAGCTGCAAGTGCTCCCTGCCGGCCCGGATGGGTACGGGCCACCGGCCGCCACCGCTCGAGCGCAACCTGGCTATGGCTCAGGAAGGTGTTTGAGGGCGTGCTCGTCGAGGCGACCCCCCACCTGGCTGATGACGGCGGTGGCGCAGCGCGAGGCGAACACGGCGCACTCCTTCAAGGATCCGCCAGCCGCCCTTTGGTAGAGGAACGCCGCGGTGTGGGCGTCGCCGGCCCCGGTGGCGTCGGTCACCACGTCGACCGGATATGCCTCCTGAACGATGATGTCGCTGCCGTCGACGACGACACAGCCCTTCTCCGTGCGCGTCAGCACGAAGAGAGCGTCAAAGTCGGAGGCTCTATCCACCGCCTCGTCGAAGCTCTTTGTGTCGAAGAGGCTGATTATCTCGGTCTCGTTGGCGAACACCATCCCGGCGTGCCGAGCCGTGGCATCGAGGAACGCGTCTCGGTGTCGTTCAACGCACCGCGCGTCCGACAGCGAGATCGCCACGACCGATCCCGTATGCTCTGCGACCTTCATCGCTTCTCGGGCAAGCTCGGGGCCCTGGTCGATGTCCCAGGCATAGCCTTCGAGGAGAACCACCTCGGGGTCGCCGATGGTGCGCTCGTTCACCTCGTCCACCCCCAACTCGGCGCAAGCCCCGAGATAGGTCTGCATGGTCCGCTGTCCGTCTGGCGTGATCAGGATGTGGCTGCGCGCCGTCGAAGCCAATCCGTCCAACGGCGGCAATCGGACATCGACCCCGAGCGACTGCAGATCGTGGGTGAAGATTCGACCCAACTGATCGTTGGCGACACGGCCGATGAATGCCGCCCTCGCCCCGAGACTCGCCAGGCCCGCGATCGTGTTGGCGACCGAACCGCCGGACATCTCGACAGCGGGGCCCATCTTCTGGTAGACCTCAATGGCTCGCTGCTCGTCGATGAGCGTCATCGACCGCTTCTCGGCACCGATATCTGCGAGGAGCTGGTCGTCGACGCGGGCAAGCACGTCCACGATCGCATTCCCGATTCCCAGGACGCTGACCCGCGATGTCATCGTCTGCCCTGCCGTCTGCTTGGTTCAGTCCGCTGTGGCCCCGGTCACCCTATCAGCGGGACCGGCGCCTTGCGATCGGCTCGAGGCGCGTATTCGATTCGACCTCGAGGCCATCGAGCATCTCCCCGGCTCAGCCGTCGAGGGTAGCCAGCCAGTCCTTCCGCCACGCCTCGGAACTCTCGACCTGGTTGAACGTGTAGAAGTGCAACGCCTCGATCTTCGCCTCCGGGTCGGCGATCACCTCGGCGAGGCCCATGATGAGCTTGTCCGGCGAGTAGGTGCTCCGGCGCAACAGTCCCTTGTGCTTGGCCAGGAATCGTACCGAATCCCCGACGCCGATCCGCGCCGAAATGCTGATCAGCTTGTGCAATGGGGCAACCCCCGGCATCCCGAGGTGGATCGGGAGCGTGATGCCGTCTGCCCGCACGTCGGAAATCCAGTTGGAGATGATCGCCGGGTCGAAGCACATCTGGGTGGTCATGTATGAGGCGTAGGGTTGCTTGTCCTTGAGTGCCTGACGCAGCACATCATCGGGGATGAACGGATGACCGCCCGGATATGCCGCCAGGCCGATCTCGGGAAGCGGATAGCCGAGCGCTTCGATCGCTTGGATCAGCGAAAGCGCGTCGGAAAACTCCCCGGACTCCTTGTTGTCCCCGCCGATGACAAAGATGCGCCGGATGTGGGCCTCCGTAAGGGTGTCGAGAACGTCGGCCAGGTGTGCCTCGTCTGCGACGGATCGCGCCGCGATGTGCGGAACGACCTCAAAGCCCCGCCGTGCTAGCTCGGTGGCGTACCCGAGAGCCGCCTCGATCCCTCTGGCAGGGGACGCGGTGATGGTGACGGTGGCGGCTTCAGGCAGAAAGTCGATCTGATCGATCGCGCTGCGCAGAGGAAGCAATTCGAACTCCGGTCTTTGGAGCAGCCTCCGCACCGCCTCCATGTCCCCGGTCTTTTCCTGCATCAGCCCTCCTCGGCACCGGTCCGGGCAATGACATAGGCTTCATCGTTGAACCAGACCCCGCCGTAGCGGTGGAGCACGCTTTGGGTCGCCTCGACGTAGGCGCCGGAGGAAAGGGCCGCAGACAGCCGGTTCTCGTCGATCTGCGCGACGTACGCCGCCGCGTTCCATGCCGCCAGCGTCAAGCCCGTTCCGATGTGCTCGGTGACCTCGGAGGGCATGGCATGCAGGTCGTAGCGGAAGATCGCCTCCTGATCACTCTGCTGCGGATACGCCAGGTCTCCATCCGATGCCGCATCGAGCTGCCGCCGCGCCTCGGCAACCAGCTCTGCTCGTCCCACCTGAAACGGGTCCTCATCCGGCCAGAGGCCGCGGATGATCTCCAGCCCGGGGTCGTTCCCGTGCGAGTGCACGACGACCATCCTTCCGCCTGGAGCCAGCGCTCTGGCCAGGGGAACCAGCGCGATTCTGACCTTGCGCTCCACGGTCGTTCTGGCTCGATACGGCTGTGAGGCAACGATGAGGTCGTATGTGCCTTCCACGTCGCCGCGTTTGGGGATCACCGAATTCAGCAAGAACTGGCGATCCTTGCGGTACAGCACCAGCACCGAGGGACGGACATAGAGGGGATTCCCGGTCTTCGGGCTCGCCACCACCTCCCAGTCGTGGACCAGATCGGAGAAGAGGCCATGGATCTGGCGCCCAAAGTCGTCGGTCGTCGAGCCCTCGAGCACAGCTTCCCGCCAGATCAACTCCGACTCGTTCTGGCCTGCCGGGGAGAGGGATGGTGCCTCCGGGTAGTACATGTTGGTGACGACGAACACCAGCTCCGGATGCTCGGCGAACCGGTCCGGCAGCCGGTCCAGGGCGAGCCGCACATCTTCGATGCTGATCTCCTTGCCCACCACCAGCCATGGTATGTGCGGGAAGACCCGGTGCATTTGACGCATGAGCGGGGCCAGCACCGAGGCGTCGCCCATTCCAGCGTCGAAGATTCGCAGCGCATGCTCGCCCAGCCCCACATGGGCCAACTCCTCGCCGATACGAGCTGCCACCACCGGCTTCTCGGTGGTCGCGATGGTGAACATCAGGTAGGAGGCGCGGTTGTCGAAGAACCGGGTGGGTAGCCTCGCAGAGTGCACTTCCGCCGCCGCGTTTTCGGTCATCAATCAGCCTCATCGACGAGATCATCGATCAGGCATTGGCACCTTCCCCTGCGGGTGGTTGCCGCGGCGTCGGCGGGCCTGTCCCTCAACCGCTCTGGATAACGGGACCGAACCTAGCTCAGACTGCTGCGATCCACAAGGTTCCAGGCATGATGGCGCAGCGGATCGAACGCGCACAGGCACGATCAGATATTCGGTGACTGGTTCACGAGCCGTGCACCCCATGCCGAGGCAATGAAGTCTTCCTCTGATCTCTCGGAGGTGGATGAATCGCGCGCAATCCCGGTCAGGTTGGTGCCAGAGCATTCGCGAAGGCGGCGATGTCGCTTTCGTCGTTGTAGGGCGCCAGAGACACCCGCAGACGGCCACCGCGGCCGCTGCACACGATGCCGGCAGTTCGAAGTCGCTCCGAAACTTCCTCCAGGTCGTCGCCTTGGGATCGCAGAGAGATGATGTGCAGTGAGGCTGCGGGGTCATTCAGATGGCGAAACGGGTGCCAGCCATATGGTTCGACAGCATCCACCAGAATGTGCCCAAGTCGTCCCGCGTGGCGCTCGAGCTTGTGGGCTCCCACCGTCAGTAGCTGATCAATGGCCGCGGTGAGGCCGGCCACGGACACGTATGACATCGTCGACTGGGTATAGCGACGCCCACCTTCTGCGAGCAGGATTCGGGTAGCGTCGAACTCGAATGGGTCGGGGGCGCCCATCCATCCTGGCAATGGCGGGGTTTCTTGGAGTAGTTGGCGTGAGATGACTCCGA